>NZ_BCBI01000018.1:0-95256 GCF_001320565.1 Pseudomonas sp. NBRC 111132 | reverse complement strand
AAGACCACCTACACCTTACAGAAGCGTATCGACGGTTCGGGCGGCGGCAATATTGCCGGCGGTTGGGACCGGATCGGCAACAAGAAATACGCGTGAGGAAATTGCCATGACCGAAGCTCGCGCGTTCATCAACCCCAAAATGCAGAACTACCACACACTCAAGGCCGGCCTTGCCCTGAGCGGGCATTCGGCCAGCAAGTTCGATGTACTGAACTCACACATTTACAACAGTGTGGTCAGAAGCGGCGAACTGGTCATTGTCGGTGACTGGTCCACGCCTTCATGTACTAGCCAGGAGGCGTATCTGATGGCAAAGGCTGCCGCTACGCACATGGGGCTAATGCGCAGCGGGCAAGGTGCCGACGAGTTCTTTCTTGAGAACTTCGAGTTGCTGAAGAGCCTGCTCGCCCATGCATCCATGGGTGCAGGCGTGGTCAGCGATGGGTGGAGCAGATACCTGAAGGCCACTCAAGACACGTTGCTGGAAATTGAGAAACTGTATCAGGAGCACATGAGTTCTGGGACGTTCAAAGCGCGCGATCAGTTCTATGCCAAGCGAGCGGCGCTATTTGGGAGGCTGGATGAGCAGTTGAGCAAAATGGCCGCGTTCGGTGCGAGCCTGCGAAACCAAGGGTCGATTAAAAGAACCCTTGGCATCTCCACGAAAAGCTATTTGCATACAGGAGAAATTGCAGGGTATGCGGATAAGGTTGCCGGAGTGGGCAAGGCTGCCAACCTGATAAAAAAAGGTACCTATTTAGGCATATCGCTAGAGGTTGCGTCTATTGGATTAGATATTCAGAAGGCATGCACATTAGGGCGGCAAGACGCTTGCAGGAAAGCAGCATATATTGAAGGCGCTTCATTAGCCGGAAGTCTAGGAGGAGCCGCGGGTGGCGCGTATCTGGGTAGCTATGCTATTGAGCAACTTTGTATAGCGATTGGTGTTCCTACAAGAGGCCTCGGCACACTCGCGTGTGCAGTCATTGGGGGGGCGACTGGAGGCATGCTAGTAGGTGATGTCGGCAAAACACAGGGAGCAAGGCTCGGAGAACTTTTGTACGAGGTCTCAGGTGAATGACAAGCACTTTATGGATAATCATCTCTTTTCTTGTTCTGATCTCGCTGCTTTTCAGTGTTTCCGCACTGACCTATATCGCATATCGGCACGTTGAAAGCTTCGAGACGCTTTTGACAAATTGCAAATTCGTACAAGGAAACCGCTCAGCGTACTCTACGGCAGGCGTTTTCGGCAAAACGATGAGACTTTGCATGATAGCAGGAATGCTGTCGACCCCGAATTTTTACCTGCGCCGTAATCTGGCAGATATCTCTGACATAAAAAATTTCCCCCAGAGAACCAAGCGCCTGATCCTCTTTTTCTGGTACCACCTCATGCTCTCAGTGTCATCATTAATCATCTTCGAATGCGTCACAAGATACCTCGAACGAGGCTAGTTCAAAGTGCAAAAGAGGCGAACATCCCCATACCCTCTCGCGGAACAGGCATTCTGAGCCCGAGCCGCACTGCAACGAACCCATGCCTTAGCCTGTTGTCCCACACCTGCACCACCCAGGCTGTAAACCACGACCTTCGCAGGTGGGTTTGCCCCCGCGCTTGTGTCATCATGCTCCGACCGCCGGTGAGTCCTCCTATAAGCCTTTCTATGAACAAACCATACGCATTGCTGCTTGCCTTCGCCCTGCTCCAGGGCTGCCAGAGCCTGGCCCCGCAAAAAGCCGAGCCTCCCGTCGCCGAAGCCGGCAAGGGCGAGGCGGAAAAGCCCGTGGTGTATGGCTCGTTCAAGCAGGACACACTCTATAGCCTGTTGGTAGCCGAGCTGGCCGGCCAGCGCAACCGCTTCGACATCGCCCTGGCCAACTACACCGACCAGGCGGCAAAAACCCAGGACCCTGGGGTTTCCGAGCGCGCCTACCGCATTGCCGAATACCTCGGTGCTGACGAGCCGTCGCTGGACAATGCATTAGTCTGGGCCCGTAACGACCCGCAGAACCTCGACGCCCAACGTGCCGCCGCCATCCAACTGGCCCGCGCTGGCCGCTATGACGACTCCATGGCCTACATGGAAAAGGTTCTGCAGGGCCAGGGCGACACCCACTTCGACTTCCTCGCCCTGTCTGCGGCCGAAACCGACCAGAGCACCCGCGACGGCCTGCTGCAAAGCTTCGAGCGCCTGCTAGTGAAATACCCTGATAACGGCCAACTGGTATTCGGCAAGGCCTTGTTGCTGAACCAGGACGGCAAGGCCGAAGAAGCCCTGGAGCTGCTCGAATCGCACCCGGCTCAAAACGGCGAAATTGCCCCGATCCTCCTGCGCGCTCGCCTGTTGCAGGCCCTGGACCGTGGTCCGGAGGCTCTGCCACTGCTGCGCGGCGCAATCCGCGACAACCCGGACGACAAACGCCTGCGCCTGACCTACGCCCGCACCCTGGTCGAACAGGACCGCATCGCCGATGCCAAGGGCGAGTTCCTCAGCCTGGTCCAGCAATACCCCGATGATGACGAACTGCGCTACTCGTTGGCCTTGGTGTGCCTGGAGAACAAAGACTGGGATGAAGCCGAAGGCTACCTGCAGGAATTGATCGAGCGTGAGAGCAACGTCGACGCCGCACACCTGAACCTGGGCCGCATCCGCGAGGAGCGCCACGACCCTGCTGGCGCCCTGCGTGAGTACGCCCTGGTCGGCCCTGGCCCCGACTACTTGCCGGCACAACTGCGCCAGGCCGACATCCTGATCGCCAACGGCCGCAGCAGCGAGGCCTCGCGCCTGCTTGCCGAAGCCCGCGAAGCCCAGCCAGACTACGCCATCCAGCTGTACCTGATCGAATCGGAAAGCTACAGCAACAACAACAAGGACGCCCAGGCCAGCCAGGTGCTGCAGCAAGCCATCCAGCGCTACCCGGACGACCTCAACCTGCTGTACACCCGCGCCATGCTGGCCGAAAAGCGCGACGACCTGGCGCAAATGGAGAAAGACCTGCGCGCCATCATCGCCCGCGAGCCAGAAAACGCCATGGCCCTGAACGCCCTGGGCTACACCCTGGCCGACCGCACCTCTCGCTATACCGAAGCCAAGGCACTGATCGACAAAGCCCACCAGCTGACCCCGGACGACCCGGCAGTGCTCGATAGCCTGGGCTGGGTCAGCTACCGCCTGGGCAACCTCGACGCAGCGGAAACCTACCTGCGCCAGGCCTTTGCGAGCTTCCCCGACCACGAAGTGGCCGCTCACCTGGGCGAAGTGCTGTGGGCCAATGGCAAGCGCCGTGAAGCCCGCCAGGTCTGGGCGAAGGGCTTCGAAGCCCAGGCCGACAGCCCCATCCTGCGCAAGACCATTTTGCGCCTGACCGGATCCGAGACTCTTTAACGCCATGTTCCTGCGCCATTGCATCACCTTCACCCTTATCGCCCTGCTGGCCGGCTGTGCCGGCTTCGGTAGCCGAGAAGCCCTGCAGGGTCACGGCGACCCGCAGCAGTGGCGCGCCCATAAAGAACAGCTGAGCAGCCTCGATGGCTGGCAGATCAACGGCAAGGTCGGCATCCGCGCCCCGCGCGACTCCGGCAGCGGCACCCTGTTCTGGTTGCAACGCCAGGACTACTACGACATTCGCCTGGCCGGCCCGCTGGGCCGTGGCGCCGCACGCCTGACCGGGCGCCCAGGTGGCGTGGTGCTCGAAGTGGCCAACCAGGGCCGCTACGAGGCCACAAGCCCCGAAGCCCTGCTTGAAGAACAACTGGGCTGGCAGCTGCCAGTCTCGCACCTGGTCTGGTGGGTGCGCGGCCTGCCTGCCCCCGACAGCAAGAGCAAGCTGACCCTGGATGGTGACAGCCGCCTGGCCAGCCTCGATCAGGATGGCTGGCAGGTACAGTACCTGAGCTACACCGAACAAAACGGTTACTGGTTGCCGGAGCGCCTGAAACTGCACGGCAAGGACCTGGACGTGACCCTGGTGGTCAAGGACTGGCAACCGCGCCAGCTTGGGCACTGACCCTATGCACACGCTCACCCTGCCCGCCCCGGCCAAGCTCAACCTGTGGTTGCACATCATCGGCCGCCGCGCCGACGGTTACCACGAGCTGGAAACGGTGTTCCAGTTCCTCGACCACGGCGACGAACTGAGCTTCGCCCTGCGTGAAGACGGCGTGATCCGCCTGCACACCGAGATCGAGGCCGTCCCCCACGACAGCAACCTGATCGTGCGCGCCGCGCGCAAGCTGCAAGAACAATCAGGCACCGCACTCGGTGCCGATATCTGGCTGACCAAGGTGCTGCCCATGGGCGGCGGCATCGGCGGCGGCAGCTCGGATGCCGCCACCACCCTGCTGGCCCTCGCCCACCTGTGGCAACTGGATTGGGACGAAGACCGCCTGGCCGCACTGGGCCTGAGCCTGGGCGCCGACGTGCCGGTGTTCGTACGCGGCCATGCGGCGTTCGCCCAAGGTGTGGGCGAGCAACTGACACCGGTCGACCCGATCGAGCCCTGGTATGTCGTACTGGTGCCGCAAGTGTCTGTCAGCACAGTAGAAATTTTTTCACATCCACAGTTGACACGTGATTCACTCCCCCTTAAGATGCGCCCCGTTCCCGAGGGAAACAGTCGAAATGACTGCCAACCGGTGGTAGAGCAGAATTACCCAGAAGTTCGCAATGCGTTGAATTCACTGGGTAAATTCACTGAGGCTCGGCTAACCGGCACTGGAAGTTGTGTGTTTGGGGCCTTCCCAAGCAAAGCCGAAGCTGATAAAGTTCTGGCCCTTCTTTCAGCGACCCAAACAGGGTTTGTGGCGAAAGGAAGCAATATTTCGATGTTGCATCGCAAGCTGCAAAGTCTGGTCAAGAAGTCGAGCGCATAAGCGTTCGCAGCAACAGATACAGGGGCGTCGCCAAGCGGTAAGGCAGCAGGTTTTGATCCTGCCATGCGTTGGTTCGAATCCAGCCGCCCCTGCCATTTTCCTTATACTCATCCAGGTATACCCTCAGCCTTCAGGTACTGCGCGTGTCCAAGATGATGGTCTTTACGGGGAACGCTAACCCCGATCTGGCTCGGCGTGTCGTACGTCAGCTGCATATCCCTCTCGGTGACGTCTCTGTCGGTAAATTCTCCGACGGCGAGATCAGCACTGAGATCAATGAAAATGTTCGCGGTAAAGACGTTTTCATTATTCAGCCGACCTGTGCCCCGACCAACGATAATCTGATGGAACTGGTAGTGATGGCCGACGCCTTCCGCCGCTCCTCAGCCTCCCGAATCACCGCCGTGATTCCTTACTTCGGATATGCCCGCCAGGACCGCCGTCCGCGTTCGGCACGTGTAGCCATCAGCGCCAAAGTCGTCGCTGACATGCTCACTGTCGTAGGTATCGACCGTGTACTCACCGTCGACCTGCACGCTGACCAGATCCAAGGCTTCTTCGATATCCCCGTCGACAACATCTACGGCTCGCCCGTACTGGTCGACGACATCGAAGACCAGCGTTTCGAGAACCTGATGATCGTCTCCCCGGACATCGGTGGTGTCGTGCGCGCACGCGCTGTCGCCAAGTCCCTGGGCGTCGACCTGGGTATCATCGACAAACGCCGCGAAAAGGCTAACCACTCCGAGGTTATGCACATCATCGGCGACGTCGAAGGGCGCACTTGCATCCTGGTAGACGACATGGTCGACACCGCCGGCACCCTGTGCCACGCGGCCAAAGCCCTGAAAGAGCACGGCGCTGCCAAGGTTTACGCCTACTGCACGCACCCTGTCCTGTCGGGCCGCGCGATCGAGAACATCGAGAAGTCGGTACTGGACGAGCTGGTGGTGACCAACACCGTACCGCTGTCCGCCGCTGCTCAAGCCTGTGACCGTATCCGCCAGCTGGATATCGCACCGGTTGTCGCTGAAGCGGTACGCCGCATCAGCAACGAAGAATCGATCAGCGCGATGTTCCGCTAAGCGGGACACGTGTTGATGTGAAGCGCCCCGCCCCAACCTGTGTTGGGGCGGGGCTTTTTTGCCATCCCCGTCTGGCGCTGGTCGCAAACGCCATACGGGAGGCTATTTTGGAGAAACAAAATGACTGACTTCATCCTGAACGCCCAAGCGCGTACTGACCTGGGGAAAGGTGCGAGCCGCCGCCTGCGTCACGCCGCCAGCATCCCTGCCGTTGTTTACGGTGGCGATAAAGAAGCCCAATCCCTGACCATCGTGGCCAAGGAAATCGCCAAACTGTTCGAAAACGAAGCTGCCTACAGCCACGTTATCGAACTGAACGTCGACGGCGCCAAGCAGAACGTCGTGGTCAAGGCCATGCAGCGCCACCCAGCCAAAGGCTTCATCATGCACGCCGACTTCGTTCGCGTCGTTGCTGGCCAGAAGCTGACTGCCAAGGTTCCGGTTCACTTCATCGGTGAAGAAGCCCCGGTCAAGAAAGGCGGCGAGATCTCGCACGTTGTTTCCGAGATCGAAGTTTCCTGCGAAGCCAAAGACCTGCCTGAGTTCATCGAAGTTGACCTGGCCAACGCCGAAGTCGGCACCATCATCCACCTGTCGGACCTGAAAGCTCCGAAAGGCGTAGAGTTCGTCGCTCTGGCCCACGGTGATGACAAAGCTGTTGCCAACGTTCACGCTCCACGCGTTGCTCCAGAAGCAGAAGGCGCTGCCGAGTAATCCACTCGCACGCCGGCGTTGATCGGGTTACAGTGCCGCGCGCACTGTAACCCACCAACTCCAAGGAAGAGCCCCTGACGTGACCGCCATCCAGTTGATCGTTGGCCTGGGTAACCCCGGCCCCGAATACGAACAGACCCGGCATAACGCAGGGGCTCTTTTCGTTGAACGCATTGCCAGCGCCCAGCGTGTTTCGCTGACCGCTGACAAAAAATATTTCGGCCTGACGGCTAAATTCAGCCATCAGGGCAACGACGTTCGTTTGTTGATCCCCACCACCTACATGAACCGCAGCGGCCAGTCCGTGGCGGCCTTGGCCAATTTCTTCCGCATCAAGCCGGAAGCGATCCTGGTGGCACACGACGAACTCGACCTGCCCCCAGGCGTTGCCAAGCTCAAGCGCGGCGGCGGCCATGGTGGGCACAACGGCCTGCGCGACATCATCGCGCAGCTCGGTAACCAGAACGACTTCCACCGCCTGCGGCTTGGCATCGGCCACCCAGGTGACGCCAAACTGGTATCCAACTTCGTCCTGGGCCGCGCGCCGCGCGCCGAGCAGGAGAAGCTCGACGCCAGCATCGATTTTGCCCTCGGCGTGCTGCCGGATGTGCTTGCCGGCGATTTCGCCAAGGCGATGCGCGAGCTGCACAGCCAGAAGGCCTGATTTCCTTTAGAGAGGGGAATACCCATGGGTTTCAATTGCGGCATCGTCGGCCTGCCCAACGTCGGCAAGTCCACCCTGTTCAACGCCCTGACCAAGTCTGGCATCGCGGCGGAGAACTTCCCTTTCTGCACCATCGAGCCAAACAGCGGCATCGTGCCAATGCCCGACGCTCGTTTGGCTGCGCTGGCTGAAATCGTCAAGCCAAACCGCATCCTGCCGACCACCATGGAATTCGTCGACATCGCCGGCCTGGTTGCCGGTGCGTCGAAAGGCGAAGGCCTGGGCAACAAGTTCCTCGCCAACATACGCGAGACCGACGCCATTGCCCACGTGGTGCGCTGCTTCGAAGACGAGAACGTGATCCACGTTTCCAACAGCGTCGACCCCAAGCGTGACATCGAGATCATCGACCTCGAACTGATCTTCGCCGACCTCGACAGCTGCGAAAAGCAGCTGCAGAAAGTAGCCCGCAACGCCAAAGGCGGCGACAAGGAAGCCTTGGCGCAGAAGGCAATACTGGAAAAGCTGATCCCGCACTTCACCGAAGGCAAGCCTGCACGCAGCCTGATGAAGCACATGGCTGACGACGAAAGAGCTGTCATTCGTGGCTTCCACCTGCTGACCAGCAAGCCGGTGATGTACATCGCCAACGTGGCCGAAGACGGCTTCGACAACAACCCGCACCTGGACGTGGTCAAGGCCATCGCCGAGGAAGAAGGCGCGGTAGTGGTGCCGGTGTGCAACAAGATCGAGGCAGAAATCGCCGAGCTGGAAGACGGTGAAGAGAAGGACATGTTCCTCGAGGCCCTGGGCCTGGAAGAGCCTGGCCTGAACCGCGTGATCCGCGCCGGTTACGAGCTGCTGAACCTGCAGACCTACTTCACTGCCGGCGTGCAGGAAGTACGTGCCTGGACCGTACGCGTAGGTGCCACCGCACCACAAGCCGCAGGCGTGATCCACACCGACTTCGAAAAAGGCTTCATCCGCGCTGAAGTGGTGGCCTATGATGACTTCATCCAGTTCAAGGGTGAAAGCGGTGCCAAGGAAGCCGGTAAATGGCGTTTGGAAGGCAAGGACTACATCGTCAAAGACGGTGACGTGATGCACTTCCGCTTTAACGTCTGATGGGCACCGTGGAATTCCACGCTACTTGAAAGACTTCAGAACCCCCGTGATCGCCAGGCGATACGGGGGTTTTGTATTCAAGGGCCACCATTTTCATCTGTAACCCCGGCCAAGAAACAGCTTCGTATCTTAGAAACCAACTCGCTACGGTCCCAATACGAGATACAACAAACCACCAAGATTGGCCGCTGCAAGCGCCGCACAACCATACGCCACCCATTTAAGGTGCTTTTGGCCATTGACCACCTGAGCCTTGAGCGCCAATGCCTGCGCTTGATATGTCTGGTGGTGCGCATGGGCGGCCGAAAGTGCCTGATGTTGCTCGCCTAGCCGCTCATGCAGGTTGTTTGCCTGAGTCTGCCATAGGTCCTGCAATTGCTGCCCCAGTGCTGAAACCTCCTTGTGCACGGCCGAGCGCAAGTGATCTGCCGTTAGCAGGGTGAGTTTTTCCAATCGACTCACGCTTTCCTTGTCCAACTCACGCAGCTGTTCCAACAAACTGCCAAGGCTACGACCCAAACGCTGCTGTGCGCTGCCATGCACTGTAAGCCAGTGCTTCTGCATTTGCTGTTGATGAGCATCAAGCCTGCCGGCCGTAACCTCGCTTAGTGTCCGTATCGTTGCATGCAGCTCGATCTGGGCCTGTTGTTGCGCCATGAACAACGACGCCAACCGCTGCTGTTGACCCTCGAACTTGCCGGCCGCAGCCTCACCCAGCATGCACATCGTTTCATGTAGCTCAGCTTGGCCCTGCTGCTGCGCCGAGATCAGCGAAGCCAGCTGCTGGGCAAGTTGACTGACATCCTCCTGATTCGTTTGAGCCCAGCGCTGAAGCTGGTCTTCGGCATTTACCCGGCGCCCCTCTGCGGTTTCCAGCCCTTGGGCCAGCGCCTCAAGCTCAGTTTGAATACTGATGGTTTGATGGCTGACCGCCTGCCATTGCGATTGCTGCTGCTGTTGGTACTGATCCAGCTTACTGTCTGCAGCGGCCCCCATGGCTTGGACTGCGTCTACCGCTTGAGTATGTGCTTGCTGGTGCCATTGCGCGAAGGACGCCAGATTCTGAGTTAGCTGGGCAACGCTCTGCAAACTGGCATCGCCCAACCGTTGCGCTTGCGCCTGCAAGGCAACCTGGTGTTCCCCAACTCCACCGATCTGCGCTGACAACCCCACAACACCGGTTTGAATATCCTGGGATTGCTGACTGTGCTGCCCGAGGATCTCCAGCAATTGTACATTGCGCGACTGCGCAAGCTCGTTTGCATCCTGCTGGGCAAACTCCAGCGTTTGCAGTTGCTCTTCAAGCGGGAGACTGCTCTCTGGGTAATGCTTGTTGATGAAACGTGTGACTTTGCCTGTTTGAGCTTCCAGTCGGTCCTGGCGCTCGAGGATACTGCGCTCCAAGGGGTAAATGTTTTCTTCGAGCAATGCGCTCACTTCAGTTTTCAGCGGCGGTACCAGAATATCGACCAGTAACTGAGTCAACTCCTGCTTGGCAGCAGCGCGTTCGCCCTTAACGTCCTGGTCGATCATTGAGCATCCTTCCCGGAATAGAATTTTTCGGCTTCACTGATAAGCAGATGGGCTTGCATGAGCCCAAGAAACTTGTCCGTGGCGCACTGCCCCTTATCAAGTTCGTCTGTGCATGCCTGTAACGCCCGCGACAGGCTCTGATCAACACGCTGCTCAAAATGCTGGGCCATCTTTTTCGAGCCTTCCATGCGGGCGATGTTCACGCTCAATTGGTCGCTCAAGGCCCGCAGTCCACGCAGGTGCCTGGCGTGCTTATCAAGGGCTTCCTGCACCGCGCGCAACTGCCGATCGACTTCTGGCAAGGCGCGTTGTTGTTCAGAAGCTTGATTTTTCACTGCCTCGATGAAGCACATGTGCGCCAACTTAATACAACGGCCTCTGCTCACAGCAACGACATGTTCGAGCATACCCATGTCTGTTTCGTAGCTGGACGACCAGAAATAGCTTTCCAGCGTGTATTGGTCGAGGTGATAGTCCAACGGATGAAAATCGCTTTCGTCAAAAACCACAGGACGCACTGCGCGCATGAGCACCTTGCAGTGGCCCTGTAGTTCTTCACCAAAACTACTAAAAAGCAGTGTTTGAAAGACCTCTATCCAGCTTTCGAGCTGGTGCTTGAGGCATTTTTTCGCACAACGAAGCAGTTCCTGTACCGCAGGTACCGTTTGCTCTCCCCGCGCAATGACATGTGTGGGGAAAAGCCCTTCGAGAATTGGCCCGATGTCGATACGCAGCAGTCCTTCGAGCATATGCGTCCACTGCTCCGTCAATTGCCGCTCTGCCAGCAACTCGTCCCTGCGCACCTGCAGCACTCTGGCTACATCATCATCTGACTGCAACGGATAAAGCGCTTTTTGCCGTGACTCGAATGCCTCCAGGCTTGCGAGCCGCTCACGTCTTTGCTCTCGATAACTGTCCTCGAACGCCGCAATCTGCCCGGTCACCACCTGGTCGAGCTGAAAGGCAGCGAACACGCGGGACAATGGCCCGCTGGAGCGTTTGATATCCTCGATCAGCTGTCGCCGAAAGGTATCGACAACAGGGCATACCAGGGCGAAGTACGCGGGGTCTGCCTCAGCCATCTCACGCGCCGAATCCCCAAGCTCCATCACAAAGAGGTTGCTTTGAAAATGCTCGGGGATGGTCAATTCGAGTGTCTGTATTTCTTCGCTCATTGCCGAGCGCAGTGCTGTTACATCCATCGGGGCGGCCAACATGCGCTTGCGCACGCTGCTCAGAGAAAAGCTCGAGGTAATGACCACCCGAAAGCGCACCGGCTGATGCACCCAATTAGCCAGCTCTTCTATCTGCAAGTTTTCTGGCCGCAAGAACCCAAGGCTGCTGGCCTGGGTTACGAGCAGCACCAAATCGGCCACCGTGACAAAGGTTCGAGCGAGTGTTGCAACCAGCTCACGCTCGTGGGCATTGCGCGCGTCCAGTCCGGGCAGGTCGATGAGTTTGACATCGACGTCCAGAGCATTCTCGCTCGCCAGCGGGAAAAACCGAGCAGGGATGAGAATGTCGGTTAGATCGATGCCAGTGCGCTGCCCTTGCTCCACCGCTCGGCGGGTATCAGCAAGTGCCCGGGTAGCCGCCTGCCTGTCCAGCGGACCACTCTGGCCGATGTACCAGTGATCGTCGCTTGAGCGCCCGTAGCGCAACGGCATGATCGTCGCTGATTTGCCCAGCGTCTGGCCACCCCGCAGCACCTCGGCAATTTCCTCGCGGGTGTCCGAGACGAGGCCGAGCAGGTCAAGGATCAAGGTCGTCTTGCCCACTTGAGTGGCGCCATACACCACCACGGTCACTTGCTCGGAACGCCGGAGCTGGCCACTGACCTCCGGGGCCAGCTCATGGACAAAACGGTCGTAGGCTTGCAGCGCCCAGTCATGGCGCTGACGATAACGCTCAGACCACGAACGAGGCTTGGGCACGATCAATCTCGGCAGTCAGATGGCGTCGCGATGCATTCAAGGCGCGCATCACCCTTGCCAGTGCATCACGCTCGGAAAACTGATTGGCATCAATGCCGTAGGCCACACTGAGATTATGCTCGATCCGCTCCTCGATCTTGTTCATGAGCTCGTCGTAGTGCTCAAGGCTGCTTTCCACCAGGTGATCCCTGAAGCGCTCCAGGCTGGCCACGATGAAGTTGCGTTTGGCGACATTGTATTGGTGGACCGAACTGGCAGCCTTGTAACCAATGAAGCCCAGCCCCATGAGCCCGGTTGCCGCCATGGACAGTGTCGCTCCCAACCCCGTGGCAGTACCGCCAGCCAGTACCGGAAGGACATCCAGGCTGCCATCGATGGCCAAGTCCACTGCGGTTATTGCGAGCAACGCACGCCCTACCTGCTTGGCTCCCTGGGTAAAGCCTGGCAACGAAGCACGAATGTCCTTGGCGAGGGCATCGGGGTCATACTTGACCAGCTGGGCAGTATCGACCACCTGCCGCTGGAACAACGCCATACCTTGGCTCATGCGTAGATACTCCATGGTCAGTGCCGGCAGAAGCTTCAATGCAGTATCGAACTGCCGAGTACGAACCGTGGCGGGGTCGAGGTGGTTCTCGCTGATAGTCTGGTTCAACAACAAGCAGACACTTTTTTGCAAGTCAGGCGCAGCCGGGAGATTGCACTCAGGAACCACCACAGTGCCGTCAGCCTTCTCGTAACCCAGGTACCGAGCGGGCTGTTGCTGCTGACGGTGTTCCAGCAGCAGGGCAGGATTTTCATCCAGGGCAGCCTCCAGCCCCAGTTTGAAGTGATCGTCAGCCACATGCGTCAGCGCCAGGTAAATCGCATGCACCGGGGTTTGCTCGCCTTGCTGCTCCCAATGCTTGTGAATACGGCTGATGTAGCGCTGCTCGGGTTCGCTGGTCTTGAGCGAGAGGAAATCGACGATATTTCTACCCACATTGGACCACCCCTCCTCCTCCTCGCCAAACGCATGTGTAGCACTGCCTATCGCACACCGCGTGTACTGGTCGACATGTTGAAGAAGGCGTTTTTTATACTTCACTCGGTAGGCATCCGAGGAACGTCGGAACTGATCCAGAACCTTCTTGACCAGCCCCTCGCTGGCACTGGCAGAAGCTGCTGCATTGTCGATCAGGCCATCCAGGAAACCCACCGCGACTTCCAGCTCCAGCTCTAGAACGGCCTGCAGATCTGTCAGCCGTTGCTGATAGACGTCCAGCCCCGGCTCGGCGTATTGGCCTAACGCTTGGAGAAGTTGTGGTATCCAGAGCGCCTTGTATTCCTCACCACGGCCAACGCAGACAACACGATCTGCCTGGTCGGCCGGCACCTGACAGTTCAACGCCGCAGAGACACGCAATTCTTCACGTGTTTCCTGGGACTGGTTCTCCGTGCGCCCAATGGCAATGATCGGGTGCCGGCCGGGTAACGCCTGTTCCAGCATTTCCACCAATACATCTTGAGTGGACTGGGTAGCCAGAGCATTGGCGTTGGTCACCAAGATACTGCCCGTGGCATGCTTGAGCGTATCGCGCATTTCCTGCTGCCACAGGCTGTTGGTCCGGTTGAGTTTTTCGTAGCCAGGTAACAGCAAGAAACCCGCGCGCTCGCCGAAGTGACGCTTAGGCACATACAGGCGCAGCAACATGAAACGCTCGCCTGCCGCGAAGCTGCGCAGTTCATTGAACAGGGTTTGCTGGTCTATCTCTGTTTCCTGACCCAGCTCGTCCACACCGCAGGCATAGGGTGTTTTACAGTCGCGCTCAAGCACGAAGAGCGGCCGACATTCGCCACGCCCAGGGTTGTCTGGCAGCCAGTCCTCCAGATCGTACAACTCGCGCAAAAGATGCGTCTTGCCCGCGCCCTGAGTTCCGCCAATGCACACAAAAAAGCTGGAGTGCATTTCACGGATCACCAACAACTTGCGCAGCACCGCACGAAGCTTTTCTCGCTCCTGAGTACTTCGGTCAAAGTGTACGGCGATATCGAGCGCCTGCCTCAAAGCCTGTGTGACGGGATCGATGAGCGAGGCGTACATGATGAAACTCCTTGTTCTTTGACAATGCCTGGCGGGACGGGCACCGGGATACACAAGGTGTATCGGCATCAATCGATAGAAGTTTACAGGGACGAAGGTCGATGCATGTCTGCGCCCCCGGATGGGCTGGGTGATCGCAGGGCAATCACCCTTAGAACGTCAGAAATCCCCACGCAAGGTCAGCATGTAGCTACGCGGCGCGCCGTAAGTAGTGCCGCGGGTCCAGTAACCGGTCGAGTCGAAATACTTGCGGTCCAGCAGGTTCTCCACGTCCACGCCCACCGTCCAGTGCTGGTCGAGCTTGTACGCCGCCCGTGCATCGAACACCGCCCGGCCGCTGTTGCTCACGCCATTGTAAGCGTCGTAGTAATGGGACTGGGCCGACACACCACCGCCGACACTGAGGCGGTTCCACTCACCTGGCAGGGTGTAGTTGGTGTTCACCCGCAGCAGATGCTTGGGCGTTTGTGCCGAGATCGGCCCGCCAGTCTCCGACTGCGTGGTGTTGAAGGTATAACCCGCCGCCACCTGCAAGCCCGGCAGCAACTCACCGCTGGCCTCTGCCTCGAAGCCCTTGCTGCGGCTGATGCCATCGCTGTTCACGTAACAACGGCCTGCAACGTCTGTGGGACAGTTGCCATCATTGGCATAGTCGCGAGCGGCGACGTCCTCCTGTTCGATATAGAACAGCGCAAAGGACAGGTTCAGACGCTTGTCGAACAACTCGCCCTTGATGCCGGTTTCGTAGTTGGAACCGATAGCGGGGTCAAGCATCTTGCCACCCGCACTGCGGTAACTGGCCTGGGGCATGAAGATATCGGCATAGCTGGCGTACAGAGACCAGTTGTTGTTCAGGTCGTAGATGGCACCAACGAAAGGCGTGAACTCGTGCTTCTGTTCATTGGTGCTTTTCAGCCCGCCACTCCAGGCCTCGGTCTTGTACCAACTCAGGCGCCCGCCCAGTACCAGGCTGAGGTCCTCGGTCATGTGCAGGCGGGCATTGAGGTAGGTGCCGTAACGGGTATCGAAGGTGTCTTCCTTGTAGTCCCATCCCTGTCGCGAAGGTTCTGGGACAATGCTGTGGTCCGGGTCGAACACATTGAGCGGGATGGGGCTGTCGAGCTTTACCGTGGCGTCCTTGTCATTCATCTTGCGCCGGGACCAGTTGGCCCCCAGCGACAGCTGATGGCTCAGGCCAAACGCTTCGAACTCGCCGTCCAGGTGGCCGTCCACCGCGTTGGCGGTGACATCGAACTTGTGAAAGCTGGTGTCGTTGATCATCGGCCCAGTGGGGCTGCCGTACTCCAGCGTGTCCTCTGCGCTCCATTCGATGGCGCTGCGGTTGTAACTGCTTTCGGAGTGCGACAGCGCCAGCTTGCCGCTCCAGTTGTCGGTGAAACGGTGATTGAGGTCGGCGAACACTTCGTCGGTGCGGGTCTGCAGCGTGGCCCAGTCCTGGCCCAGGAAGGTGGAACGCTTGAGGTGCGGGTTGCTGCCATCCGGGTTGTTCGGCAAGCCCAGCACGCTGTAGCCGTCAATGCGCGAAGTCTGCCGGCGCAAACCCAAAGCAACGGTAGTGGCGTCGCTCAGGTCGCCTTCGACTATGCCGTACAGCAACGGCCGCTTGGACTTGCTGACATCGGTGAAGTAACCACGGTCCTCGTAGGACGCCACCACGCGGCCGCGCAGTGAACCTTGCGGGTTCAGCCTGCCACTGGCGTCCAGGTCCAGCCGGTAATTGTCCCAGGAGCCGGCACGGGTGGTCACGGAGAAACGTGGCTCCGACGTCGGGCGCTTACGCACCAGGTTGACCGCACCGCCTGGGTTGCCCGCCCCTACCAACAGGCCCGAGGCGCCTCGCAGTACCTCGACACGGTCGAACACCGCCATGTCGGGGATCATCCAGCCGGTGTAGGCGTAGGCCTGCCCGGCCACGCCGTCGACAATGTAACTGTCGTCGGTGATGTCGAAACCCCGGGAGCTGAAGTGATGGTTGCCGTAGCCACGGTTGGCGCGGGTAATGCCTGTGGTCTGGGCCATCACCTGGTCCAGTGAGACCAGGTTCTTGTCGTCCATCAGTTTGCGCGTAACCACGGTCACCGACTGCGGTGTGCGGCGCAGCGACTGAGGGGTCTTGCCGATCGTCACGGCGCCGGTGGTGTACGAGCCAGAACCCTCGGTGGTTTCGCCCAGCCCCACGCTGTTGATGTTGGTAGCACCCAGTTCCAGCGCGCCCTTGGCGTCCACCGTCGGCACCACACTGAAGGTGCCGCTGCCAGTGACGATCAGTTGCAGGCCGCTGCCCACCAGCGCCTGCTGCACGGCTTGCAAGGCACTCATCTCACCCTGGATCGCGGGGGCCTGCTTGCCGACGACCAGAGCCGGGTCCAGCGACATCACCTGCCCACCTTGGCGGGCGATGGTGTTGAGGGTTTGCGCCAGGCTGGCGGCCGGCAGGTCGAAACGCTGCAGCTGTTGCTGCGCAGATCCTTGCGCCTGGACGACGGCCGTTGGTGCGGTTGCCAGCGCGATGGCAAGGGCGAGGGGCCAAGGTTTGAACACGTGGATACTCCTGAATTTTTGCTGTTGTCAGGAGAGAGGTGGGACGAGCAAGAAAAACCGGACACGAATGATAAAAATTTTCATTCGAAAGCAGCCCGCTCAGCGCGCTTCGATCAAGGTCAGCCAGGCACCGTAGCGTTTCACGCTGATCGGCATCGTCTCTTCAAGGGCAGCCAAGGTGCGCTCGCTGTCATCCAGCGGGAACACCCCCTGTACCCGCAGGTTGCGCACCTGCGGGCTGACACGGACGAACCCCGGGCGATACGGGCGCAAGGCATCGATAACCAACGCCAGGGGCTCGTCCAGCACACTGAGGTGACCTTGCACCCAGTCGGCGCGGTAGGCCTGCCCCGCCGCCAGTGGCTCGATGCGCTGCGCATGCAACAACGCTGCCTGACCCTCTGCCAAGTCCAGCTCGGTGCCATTGGGCAACGAAGCGCGCACGGCGTGCTCCAGCACCACCACGCGGGTGGCGTCGGCCAGTTGCTCGACCAGAAAACGCGTACCCAGTGCGCGCACATCACCTTGCGCGCTACGCACGATGAACGGACGGCTCGGGTCTGCAGCCACCTGCACCACCAGCCCTCCCCTGCGCAAGCGCACCAGCCGATGGCTGCCGGAAAAGGCGAGGTCGACCGCACTGTCGGCATTCAATGTCAGCCGGCTGCCATCAGCCAACGTCAGGCTGCGACGTTCGCCGGTGCCTGTACGCAAATCGGCCGTCAATGCCTGGCCGGTATCGCTGCTGGCGGCGAACCACAAACTGCCACCCAGCACAGAAAGCCCGGCCATTGCCCGCAACACATCGCGCCGACCGACTTCCGGCTGCAGCAAGGTATCGCGCAAAGCGCCAGGAGCTCGGCGCACAACCTCGAAGTGCTCGCCCAAGCCACGTTGCAATTGCTCCCAGGCATGGACGTTGGCCGGGTCATCACCCAGCCACTGCTGAAAAAGCGCCTGTTGCCGGGCATCGTCTCGCCCGGAGCGCAGGCGCACCATCCACGCGACTGCCTGTTCGGCGGCAGGGTTCAGTAGGCGCCGGTTCATGCTTGCGCCCCGCTCAGGTAACACTGGCGCAAGGCCTGGGTCATGTAGCGGCCAACCGTACGTTCGGATACGCCCAGGCGCCGACCAATTTCCGCATAGGCCAGGCCATCGAGCTGGCTCATGAGAAACGCCTTCTTCACCACCAGCGGCAGCCCTGCCAGGCTGCGGTCGATGGCGTGCAGGGCTTCCAGCAGCAGGTGGGTTTCTTCCGGCGAGGGCGCCAGCGTTTCAGGCAGCAGCATCAGCCGCTCCAAGTAGGCCTGCTCCAGGCGTCGGCGGCGATGGCGGTCGGAAATCAGTCGCCTGGCAATGGTCGAGAGGTAGGCGCGCGGCTGCTCGATGGCCGCTGGGTCGACCCGTGCGGCAAGCAGCTGGCAGAAGGTTTCGGCAGCCGTGTCCTCGGCGTCTGGGCGGTTGCTCAGTTGCCGTTGCACATGCCGCAGCAACCAGCGGTGGTGATCGCTGAAAAACAAACCCAGCTTGCTGGTGTGGGATGCGGACACGGGCAGGACCAAAAGCTAATGAGAATTTATCGCATTTTATAGGCGAGACGCGGGAAGCGCTACCCGGCGCCAACACCTATTCTGTGATTGAGCCCCCTCCTTCTCCAGAGCCCGCACCATGCCCGACACCACACGCTTCGACTGGCAACGCTGGCTGCCCGGCCTGGTCACCCTGCTCCACTACAAAGCGGCCTGGTTACCCAAGGACATCGCCGCCGGCCTGGTGCTCACCACCATGCTGGTACCCGTGGGCATCGCCTACGCCGAAGCGTCCGGCGTCCCCGGTATCTATGGGCTGTACGCCACCATCATCCCGCTGCTGGCCTATGCCCTGTTCGGCCCCAGCCGCATCCTGGTGCTGGGGCCGGACTCGGCGCTGGCCGCGCCGATCCTGGCAGTGGTGGTGCAGTACGCTGCCAGCGACCCGCAGCGGGCGATCGCAATCGCCAGCATGATGGCGCTGGTCGCCGGGGCGTTCTGTGTGGTTGCCGGGCTGCTGCGCCTGGGCTTTATCACCGAGCTGCTGTCCAAGCCGATCCGCTACGGCTACATGAACGGCATCGCCCTCACCGTATTGATCAGCCAGTTGCCCAAGCTGGTCGGCCTCAAAGTCGACAGTGAGGGGCCCTTGCGCGACCTTTGGCACTTGGGCCAGGCGCTGTTCGCCGGCCAGGGGCACTGGCCAAGCTTCGTCGTGGGCGCCGGTAGCCTGGCGCTGATCCTGCTGCTCAAACCGTTCAAGCGCCTGCCAGGCATCTTGATCGCCGTGGTGTTGGCGACGCTGGCAGTAAGCCTGTTCAACCTCGACCAAATGGGCGTCAAGGTACTCGGGCAATTGCCCCAGGGCCTGCCCAGCTTCGTCTTCCCCTGGGTAACCGACATCGACCTGGTCGAAGTGATACTGGGCGGGGTTGCCGTGGCGCTGGTGTCGTTCGCCGACACCAGCGTACTGTCACGCTCTTATGCCGCACGCCTGAAAATGCCGGTAAACCCCAACCAGGAGATGTTCGGCCTGGGCGTGGCCAACCTGGCTTCGGGGCTGTTCCAAGGCATCCCGATCAGCAGCAGTTCGTCACGCACACCGGTGGCCGAAGCCGCCGGCTCGCAGACCCAGCTCACCGGCATCATCGGCGCGCTGGCAGTAACCCTGTTGCTGCTGGTAGCGCCCAATCTGATGCAGCACCTGCCCAACAGCGCGCTGGCTGCGGTGGTCATTGCCGCTGCGCTGGGGCTGTTCGAGTTCGCCGACCTCAAGCGTATTTTCCGCATGCAGCAGTGGGAATTCTGGCTGTCGATCACCTGCTTTGTCGGTGTGGCGGTGTTCGGCGCCATTCCCGGTATCTGCATTGCCGTGGCGGTGTCGGTGATCGAGTTCCTGTGGGACGGCTGGCGGCCGCACCACGCGGTGCTCGGGCGTGCCGATGGGCTGCGTGGTTACCATGACGTGCAGCGTTATCCACAGGCCCGGCGTATTCCGGGGCTGGTGCTGCTGCGCTGGGACGCGCCGCTGTTCTTTGCCAATGCCGAGCAGTTCCAGAGCACAGTGATGGCGGCGGTGGACGCGTCGCCGACGCCGGTGCAGCGGCTGATAATTGCGGCGGAACCGGTGACCAGTATCGACATCACCTCGGCGGACATGCTGGCCGAGCTGGACCGAGCGCTGGAGGCACGGGGGGTGGAGTTGCAGTTTGCCGAAATGAAGGACCCGGTGAAGGACAAGATGCGGCGATTCGGGTTGTTCGAGCATATGGGAGAGAGGGCTTTTCACCCTACAGTGGGCGCGGCAGTGGATGCCTATCTGGAAGAGAGTGGGGTCGATTGGCAGCCCTGACAGAAGAACTAAACAGCCCGTACCCGAAGCCGAAACCGGTCAATCCAGATAAGCATGGCACTGGCATACACCGACACCGCCAGAAACAGTGCCATGCGCACGGCAAAGGCGCGGTAAACGTCCTGCCCGCCGGCACTGTCCTGCACCGACTGCCCTAACAGGATCAGCATTGTCGTCAGGCAGCTCACCCAATAAGCCGGGCTCTGCCGGTTCGACACGGCCTGGTACAGCCGTCGCGCCTGCCAGAGCGCGAACAGCAGTACCCACAGGAAGAACATCCACAGGTGCACGTACAGGCTCAACGCGCCCCACAACACTATCGCCAACACCCCAGCAAGCAAGGTTGAACCGATCAGCTCTCGGCTGGCGTGCCGCGCACGGGTTTCGCCGGCCTGCTGCCCAACGCTCACGGCTTTCATGATCAGTGGCATGTACTGGTCCGGCGCGATCAACGCCAGGAGAAAGGCCGGCATCACGATCAGTGTGGCCCGCAGCGCCACCCAGCTGACATGCTCGCTGGCCAGCAGCGCCGCCGCCGGTTGTGCCGGCGCATCGGCTGGCTCGGGAAACAGCACATGCGCCACTGTCGTGCCCAGCACCGCCAGCAGCATGCCCTTGGCCAGCGCTTCGACTACCGAAAGCGCCAATGTGAAATCGCTGGTGCCGGCAGCAGCAATCATGGTCAGGCCGACCACCAGCAGGTTGGCCAGCAGGCCGTTGCCCCCCTTCAACGCATAGCGCAATGTCAGGAAAACCCCCACCCCCACCAGCAACACGCCAGCCGTTGGGGCATGGCGCAACAGCGGAATAAGCAGCAGACCGCTGCCGCAACTTAGCAGCACCAGCAGCGCCAGGGCCGGCGCCGCACGCAGGGGCAGTGGCTGACTGCGCATGGCGAGCAGCAATACTGCAAACACAGGTGCCAGGATCGGCACCGGCAAGCCGATACCAAAGCTCACCGCCAGGCACAGTGCCACGCCCCAGGCCAGGCGCAGGGCGCGCAGGCGGCGCAGCTCAATAGGCATATGACAGCCAGCTCATCAGCCACATGAACAACCGGCCCAGCAGGTTCAGGGGGTTGCCTTCGCCGGGCAAGGCCATGACCTCGGCCTGGCCACCGACCCGCAACACGGTCTTGTCCTGAAGCTGGTCGCGCTCCAGCTCGACGATCACCGGGAAGCGCTGCGCCGAACGCAGCCACTCGCGGCTGTTCTGCACGGTCGGCAGCGTACCCGGCGCTGCAGGCTGGCCCACGCTCACACCGTAGCCAATGCTGCGTATACGCCCCTTCAACACAGTGCCGGGCAGCGCGTCGAGCACCACCAGCACCGGCGTGTCGGGGCGCAGCCGACCGAGGTTGTTCTCGGTCATGTCGGCACTTATCCACACGTCATGAATACTGATCAGGGTCATCATCGGGCTGCCCGCCCCGACATAGTGGCCAACGTCGGTACGCAAGTCGGTGATCAACCCGTTCGCATCAGCGCGTACCACGGTACGGGCAAGGTCCAGGCGGGCCTTTTCCACGTTGGCCGCTGCACTGCGCAGCTGGGCATTGTCCTCCTGTGCACCGCCCTGCTGTTCACGGGCGCGCACCACTTCAGCACGGGCCGCCGCCACTTGGCTTATGGCCTGGTCACGGGTGGCCTGTGCGCCTTCCAGGCGGCGCACCGATACCGTGCCGGGGTCTTCGTCAATCAGCCGCTTGAGGCGTTCTGCGTCCTGCCGCGCCTTGCGTTCATTGGCCTGGGCCGCCACGAGCGCAGCCTGAGCGGAGTCGATGCCAGCGGTACTGGCGCCGATCTGCCGGCGCACGGTATCGAGATCGGCTTCGGCGCGGGCCAAGGCAATGCGGTACTGTTCTTGGTCGAGTTCGAACAGCACATCGCCCTGGCGCACTTCCTGGTTGTTGCCGACGGCCACACGCTTGATCTGCCCGGCCACTTCGGCGGCCACCGGCACCACGTAGGCCTGCAGGCGTGCCTGCTGGGTGTATGGCGTGAAGCGGTCCGCCAGCAGGTACCAAAGCAGGCTCACGGCAATTAGCAACAGCACCCAGCGCATACCGCGATCAGGGGCTGACGGGGGCGGCGCTGGCCTGGTGTCGCTCATTCGGTTTCACCTTGTGCATGTGCGCTGGAGGCTGGCACGTCGAGCAGCTCGCCCCAGTCGGTGCGTTGCTGCATGTGCTGGCGGGTGGCCGGGTCGATCGGCGCGCGGCGGGTGTCCCAGCCTCCGCCCAGGGCCTTGTACAACGTCACCAGGCTGCTGACCGCGTTGCCACGGCTGACCAGGTAACCATCCTGTTGCTGCAACAGCAGTTGCTGGGCATCGAGCACCCGCTGGAAGTCGGCGAAGCCTTCGCGGTACTGCGAGCTGGCCAGGGTCAGCGAGCGTTGCGCCGCCTGGGAAGCCTGGTCGCGAATGGTTGCACTTTGCAGCGAGCGCACCAGACCGCTGGCAGCGTCGTCGGCTTCACGGGCGGCTTCGCGCACACCCTGGTGGTACAGCTCGATCAGTTGCTGCAAGCGGGCATCTTCCACCCGCACGGCATTTTTGCGCCGGCCGTAGTCGAACGGGTTCCAGATCAGGCTCGGCCCTGCCGCCAGGTCGAAAGTGTTGGGCAGGTGACTGGCCGAAAGAAAGGTCCAGCCGATACTGCCAAGCAGGCTCAGTTGTGGATAAAGATCGGCCTCGGCCACCCCGACCAGCGCCGACTGCGCCGCCACTGCCTGCTCGGCGGCGCGAATGTCTGGCCGGCGCTGCAGCAGGTTGGCAGGCACGTCCTGCAATATTGCGCGCTCTGGCAGCGGCAGCTGGCCATGACCGGCCTGCAACTGCGGCAGCGGCCCGGGCGGGCGGCCCAGCAATGAGCACAACACATTGCGCAGGGCGTTGAGCTGATTCTCGAATTCAGGGATGGTGGCCAGGGTCGCCAGGTATTGAGTACGCGCCTGCTGCCAGTCGAGTTCGTCATGTTCGCCGTGGCGGAAAAGCCGCTCGGTGATCTCCAGGCTACGCGCCTGGCGCTTGGCGTTCTCTTGCGCGATATCCAGCCGCGCCTCGGCGGTACGCAGGGCAAAGTAAGTGTCGGCCACTTGTGCACGCAGCAACAACATGGCGTCGGCGTAGTTGGCCTGGGAGGCGAAGTAGAGGGCATCTGCGCTTTCGATGGCGCGACTGAAGCGGCCCCAGAAGTCGATCTCCCAGCCAATGTCGAAGCCGACGCTGGATTGCCAGAACACCGAATCACGGGCGGTGGCAGTACCGGACTGGTTCTGCTTCAGGTACAGGCTCTGCGCGCTCAGTTGCTGCAGCTGTGGATAACGCCCGGTCTGCACGATGGCCAATTGCGCACGAGCTTCAGCGATACGCAGGCCAGCCACGCGCAGGTTGGTGTTGTTGGCGTCGGCCTCGGCAATCAGCGCGTCCAGCATCGGGTCGGCAAACACCGCCCACCACTGGCGCAGGTCAGGGGTGGTGGCGCTACGCCCTGCCTGTTCCAGCATGGGTGTGCTCCAGCCGTCCAGCCACGGGGCCTGGGGCTTTTCGAAATCGGGGCCGACCTGGGTGCAACCAGCCAGCAGCATCAGCAACCCCAGGCCATAGCAGCAGTTGGGCATGGCTCAGGCGGCGGGGGGTGCCGGTTGCTCCGGCACCTGCAGCGCAACCCATTGCCAGAACAACACGTAGGTCACGCCTAGGATTACCGGGCCAATGAACAACCCGATGATGCCTTTGACCACCATGCCGCCCAGTGCCCCAATCAGCACCACCGGCATCGGCACATCGACCCCGCGCCCCAGCAGCATTGGTTTGAGCACGTTATCGGCAAGGCCGGCGACGAAGGTGTAGACGGCAAAAACGATGGCCGCCACCGTGAAGCCTTCGGTGTTGAATACATAAATGATTACCGGCACCGTGACCAACGTGGCCGGGGCTTGGGCAATCCCAAGCATGAGGATGACGATGGCCAGCATCCCTGCCCCTGGTACGCCTTTGATGACGAAACCGACACCGATCAACAGCATTTGGATGAACGCAATGCCGATCACGCCTTGCGCCACCGCGCGAATGGTAGCGGTGCACAGCGTGGCCAAGGGCTTACCGCGCTCTTCGCCCGAAACCCGCATGGCAATACGCTGCGCTGCGACTTCACCGCGTTCACCGAAGGCCATGATGACCCCGGAAATGATGATCGCGCCGATGAACAGCAGGAAGGCCCCACCGGCACTGGCCGCAGCGCCCAGTACGGTAAGCCCGGCACCCTTGATCTGGGGCATCCACTGATTCAGTACACTGGCCATGTTTTCGGAGGCCGCCAACCACAGCGCATGCACCTTCGGCCCGATCAGTGGCCAGCTCGCCACGGAGTCAGGTGGGACCGGCACGCTCCAGGCACCGCTCTTGAGCAAGGTCACCAGGCTGTCCACCGATTCACCAATGGACATCACGACCAGGTAGATCGGCACCAACAGCACCACCAGTACCAGCAGCACCACCAGCGTCGCCGCATAGCCTTGCTTGAGCCCAGTGCGGCGCTGGATACGGCAATGCAACGGGTACAACGTGACCGCCAGGATCACCGCCCACAGCATCAATTCCAGGAACGGTTGGAATACCTGGAAGGAGAAGATCACCAAGGCTGCCACCAGGCCGGCCTTGATGAGTACATCGAGCAAGCCCCGCGACAGGGCGCTGTCCAGCTTGAAACTCGACTGCATGATCCACCTCCCGACATTCAATGCACCAGCCAGGCGCAATTCACTGGCCCGTTTCAGGGGATACCTGCACGGGGCTGTCGTCGCGTAGCTGCCGCGCCAAGGCCATCATTACCAAGGGCACCACGGCCATCGACAAGGTGATGGCCAGTACCAGCAGGTCGTGCACCTGCTGGGTGAGGACCTGATGGTCCAGCGCCAGCTTGAACACCACGAAGGCGAACTCGCCCCCCGAGGCCAGCACTACGCCCAGGCAGAGCGCCTGTGCCTTGTTGAGCCCACCGAGCGTGCGCCCCAGGCCATACAACAAGGGCAGCTTGATGGCGACCAGCAGCAAGGTGAGCCCCAACACCATCAGCGGCATGCCGAACAGCAGGCGCAGGTCGGCACTCATGCCCACGCCAACGAAGAACAGCCCCAGCAGCAGGCCTTTGATTGGCTCGATCTGGGTTTCCAGTTCGTGGCGAAAGGGCGACTCGGCCATCAGCACGCCGGCCAGAAAGGCCCCCAGCGCCATCGAAACACCCACGTGCTCCATCAACCAGGCGGTGCCCAGCACCACCAGCAAAGCCGTGGCGGTCGACAGCTCAGGCAGACCCGACCCCACCGTCCACTTGAATACCGGGGTCAACAGATAACGGCCAAAAACAATCAGCACACCAATGCCAACAGCCACGGCCAGCAACGGCCAGGCACCTTCGTCGGCGGTGCTGACATCACCACCGAGCAACGGCACCACAGCAATCAGGGGAATGGCGGCAATGTCCTGGAACAGCAGAATGGCCACGGCCAGACGGCCGTGAGGCTTGCCCAGGTCCTTGCGTTCGGCCAGTACCTGCAAGCCAAAGGCGGTGGACGACAGCGCCAGGCCCAGGCCCAGCACGATCGCAGCGGCCCTGGATTGGTCGAACACCCCATACGCCAGCAGCCCAAGCAGCACGGCGGTAAGCCCCACCTGCAAGCTGCCGACGCCAAACAGCGCCCGGCGCATGGTCCACAGACGCCGTGGGGACAGCTCCAGGCCAATCACGAACAGCAACATGACCACGCCCATTTCCGACAGCCGCGCCACGTTGTCCGGGTTGCCGAGCAGCCCAAGCACCGACGGGCCAATCAGGATACCCGCCAACAGATAACCCGGTACCGCCCCCATTTTCAGACGTTGCGCCAGCGGTACCAGAAGCACCACGGCCAACAGGAACACCACCGTCGCCTGCAGCAGGCTGCCGTCATGAGGCATGAGCTCGTACCTTCGCAGCTTCCCGTAGGAAGGGGTTCAGAAGCGTTCTTCGACGACCTTGAACGGGTAGGCCACAGCCTTGTACTTGCCGATCTTGCCGCGTTTGGGCAGCTTCACCAGCTGCTCGCGGGTGATGTCTTTGTAGGGAATACGGCTGAGCAGATGGCTGATGATGTTCAGCCGAGCGCGACGTTTGTCGTTGGAGTGCGCCATGAACCACGGCGCCCAAGCGGTATCCGAGGCCTGGAACATGTCGTCACGCGCCTGGGTATAGTCATCCCAGCGGGTGTACGACTTGAGGTCCATCGGCGACAGCTTCCACAGTTTGCGGCCGTCGGTGATGCGATCCTGCAAGCGCCGGGTTTGCTCTTCGGCGCTGACTTCAAGCCAGTACTTGATGAGGATGATCCCCGACTCGACCATGACCTTTTCAAACACCGGCACACCGGTCAGGAACTTATCCACTTGCTCATCGGAGCAGAAGCCCATTACCCGCTCCACCCCTGCGCGGTTGTACCAACTGCGATCGAAGATCACCACTTCGCCTGCCGCAGGCAAGTGGCCCAGGTAGCGCTGCAGGTACATCTGGGATTTTTCCCGTTCGGTCGGCGCCGGCAGCGCCACCACACGAAACACCCGCGGGCTGACGCGCTCGGTAATGGCCTTGATGGTGCCGCCCTTGCCGGCGCCATCGCGGCCTTCGAAGACAATGCATACCTTCAAGCCCTTGGCCACCACCCACTCCTGCAGCTTCACCAGCTCTACATGCAGGTTCCTGAGCGCTTTTTCGTAGGCCTTGCCGCCCAGTTTTTCTGGCTGTTCCTGGGTGGGTTTCTTCCTGGACGGCTTCGACATGACACTCTCCTGAAGGCGAATGAAGAGTCAGTATGGTCGATTCATGACGGTTTGCCGCTTCGCTTGCAGATTGATGCGGGGGCTGCCGTGCAGCCCCGCCGGGTGGCGCTATTTGGCCAGCTTGCTGTAACTGGTCATCAAGTTGCGGTAGTCGGGGATATGGTTGGAGAACAGGGTACCCAGCCCCTCGATGTCATTGCGCCAGTCACGGTGCAGCTCGCAGGCCACGCCGAACCAGGTCATCAGCTGCGCCCCCGCAGCCTCCATGCGCCGCCAGGCCGAATCTCGGGTCAGTTCGTTGAAGGTGCCTGATGCATCGGTGACAACGAATACTTCGAAGCCCTCCTCCAGTGCCGACAAGGCCGGGAAGGCCACACACACTTCAGTGACGACACCGGCGATCAGCAACTGCTTCTTGCCGGTGGCTTTGACTGCTTTGACGAAGTCTTCGTTGTCCCAGGCGTTGATGTTGCCGGGGCGTGCAATGTAGGGGGCGTTGGGGAACTGCTCTTTCAGTTCCGGCACCAGCGGGCCGTTGGGGCCGGTCTCGAAGCTGGTGGTAAGGATGGTCGGCAGCTTGAAGTACTTGGCCAGGTCCGAGAGGGCCAGCACATTGTTCTTGAAGCGGTCGGGGTCGATGTCCCTTACCAGCGAGAGCAGGCCGGTCTGGTGGTCGACCAGCAGCACGGCGGCGTTGTTCTTGTCCAGACGCTTGTATTGGAAGCTCACGGTGGATCTCCTTGCTTCAGCGGGTTGGGAGTATCAGCGTAGGCAAGGATAAGGGTGGGAGCGACCGTCAGTCGGTTCGCTTGTTCTGTGCCTGCCCAGTTTTAGTATTCCCGGCGCTTGCGAAACGCCCAGCGCCCAACCAGCACGGTGAAGGTCGCCACCAGGGCAACCAGCACCCAGAAGCCATGGGGGTTTTCCGCCAGCGGCACGCCGCCCACGTTCATGCCGAAGAAGCCCGCGATGATGTTGATCGGCAGCGCCAGCACCGTTACCACGGTCAGGGTGAACAACGTGCGGTTGGTCTGTTCGTTGACCTTGGCGGCGATTTCTTCCTGCAGCAGCTTGATCCGCTCGCCCAGGGCGGTGAGGTCGCTGATCACCAGGGTGAACTCTTCAGTGGCGGCACGCAGTTGGCGTATGTCCTGTTCCTTCAGCCACTCCGGCGGGCGGTTGAGCAAGCGCAACAGCGCCCCCGGCTCCAGCGCCAGCAGGCGCTGCAAGCGCACCAGAACCCGGCGCATGCTGCCCAGCTCGGCACGGTTGTCGCTTAGGCGCTGGGACAGCAACTGGTCTTCGATGCGATCGACGCTGGTGGTGGTTTCACGCACGATCTGGGTCAGCACATCGCCCTGGTCACGCAGCAGGTGGACCAACAGTTCGATGGACGAATGAAAACGCTCACCCTGCTTGACCGACGAACGCAGCTTGTCCACCGAGTGCAACGGCTGCAGTCGCGCACTCACCAGCAACTGGCTGCTGGCACAGGCCCACAGCGTGGAAATGTCCGACGACACCAGGCCGAAGTTGAACACCACATCGTTGACCACTGCCAGCAGTGCTGAGTCGGCGTGCTCGATGCGGGTCGAGCGGGAACCTTCGCGCAGCGTTTCGAAGAAAGCGTCGGGCAACTGCAGGTGGGTGCGCAGCCAGCGCTCGCAGGCGGCGTGGGCCAGGTTCAGGTGCACCCAGAGAAACTCGCCGGGCTCCAGCGGCTGGCCGAGCGTGTGCAACAACTGCGTCGAATCGATTTCGCGCCCTGGCTGGCCGGGGCGGAAAGCGAAGGCGTAGAGCAAGCCGAACAGGTCGTGGTCCTGTGGCAGGTGCAGCGCGGGATGGCCCATTCGAACTCGCAATGAGGCACGGGGAGATGGCAGAAATGTTGCTGAATATTCGTTGCAGCCAGATGACAGCAACCTTCAGCGGCACTGTCCGCTCCCACAGGGTCGGTGTCTACCAGCGATAGGTGGCCGTGCCCAGCACTGTGCGACCATTGCCGTAGATACAACGGGTAGCGTCATAGCATCCCGCCACATACTCTTTGTCGGCCAGGTTGCTGGCGTTTACCGCAAACCGCCACGGCCCGGTTTCGTAATGCACGGCGGCATCGAGCAAGGTATAGGCCGGCACGTTCAGCGAGTTGTCCGGTGCCCCCGGATTGCGACCGGTGTAGCGCACCCCTGCGCCGAAACCCAGGCCCTTGAGCAAGCCATCGTGCAAGGTGTAGTCAGCCCATACCGAGGCCAGGTTGCGCGGTGTCGGGATGCTGATGGGCGTCTTGCCATCGGTCTCGTCGTTGGCCTTGGTCACCTTCACGTCCTGGTAGGTATAGGTGGCGATCAAGTTGAGCTCGTTGCTCAGGCTGGCCACCCCTTCCAACTCGATGCCACGCGAGCGCACCTGCCCCGTCTGTACCTTGTCATTGGGGTTGCCTGGCGCAGTGGTCAGCACGTTGTCCTGGGTAATCTCGAAGACAGCGGCAGTCAGCGAGCTGTTCGAGCCCGGTGGCTGGTACTTGATACCCGCTTCGTATTGCTTGGCTTCGGTGGGCTCGAATGGCTGATTGTTGGCATCGGTGCCAGGGTTTGGCGTGAAACCTTCGCTGTAGCTCAGGTAGGGTGCCAGGCCGTTGTCGGCCAGATACACCAGGCCAACCCGGCCACTGAACGCCTCGTCACGGGTATGTATTTCGGGATCGGAACCGGCATCGGTCCAGTTTCGGGTTTGCGATGTGGCCCAGTCATAGCGACCACCCAGGGTCAGTACCCAATGGTCGTCGAAGTGCAATTGGTCTTGCAGGTACAACCCGGTTTGTCGGCTGGTCTGATGGCTGTAGCTCCAGGTGTCCGGAGTGAACTGGCTTGGGTCGACCGGGCCATAGTCCGTGCCGCCATACAGGTCGACAGGGGTGGTCAGGACGTAGGCCTGCGGGTCAGAGGTTTGCTGACGCTGCCAATCCACACCGATCAGCAGGGTATGGCGGATGTCGCCAGTACTGAAGTCGGCCTGGGCCTGGTTATCCACAGCCCAGCGGCTGTACTTGGGGTTCTCGATGCCGGCGTAGCGTAACAGTGTGCGCTCGTCACCACCTTCCATGCCGTAGTAGGCGGTAGTGCCAACACCAAAGACCATGTTGTCATTCAGGTCCAGATGCGAATAACGCAGGTTCTGGCGCAGCTGCCAGACGTCGTTCAGGCGCGTTTCGAATTCGTAGCCGAGGCTGTACTGGGTCTTCTCGTACTTGGAGAAGTGCTTGTCGCCGGTGAAGGTATCGCGACCGATCTTGCCGTAGGGCGAGTGGGACAAAGTACCAACTGCCGGCAGGAAGTTGTCCTGGGCGTTGGAATCGTCCGCCAGGTAATTGCCCATTACGGTCAGCCGGGTCTCTTCCGACGGCTGCCAGGTCAGGGCGGCGGAGAGTGCCTGGCGCTTGTCCTCCCAAGGGGTGTCGCGAATGTTGGCTTCATGGCCGATGGCCGTTATGCGGTAGCTCCAAACGCCCTCGTCATCCAACGCGCCGGTGCTGTCGAAGCCCAGCTGTCGGCGCGCGTCAGTGCCGTACTGGGCCTGGATTTCGTGGCTGCTGACCGTGCTCGGGCGCTTGGATACCTGGTTGATCACCCCACCGGGGTCGCCCTGCCCATACAAGACGCCTGCCGGACCACGCAGCACTTCGACACGTTCGAGCATGTAGGGGTCGACCATCCAGCTGGCCAGGTTGATGGTGGTCGGCAGTTGCAGGCCGTCTAGATAGGTCGTCGGCGAGAAGCCGCGTACGACCGTGTACCAGTCGGAGCGGTTGTTGGCGCCGTAGGAAGACACGCCCGGGGTGTAACGCAGGGCCTCATTGACCGACTGCACGCCTTGAGCCTCCATGCGTTCACGGGTTACCACCGAAATTGACTGCGGGGTCTCATGGATAGGCGTGTCGGTCTTGGTTGCAGTGACACTGCGCTTGGCCACGTAGCTGCCCACCGGCCCCAGCGGGTTCTCTTCGCCCAGGGCGGAAATGGTCTGTGCCTGCAAGGTGACCGCCCCTTGGCTCGTCGCACGTACCAGGCGCCAGCTGCCATCGCTGCTGGCTTCGGCGGCCAAGTCAGTGTTGCCGAGCAGGGAAGCGAAGCCTACGTCGATCGGGTAATCACCTGACAGGCCGCGGCTGCTCAGGCCACGTGTGAGTGCCGGATCGAAACTCAGCAGCACGCCGGCCTGGCGGGCATAGGCGTTGAGGGCACCTTCCAGGCTACCGGCCGGGACCTCGACGTGGTGGCTTGGCGCAGCCTGCGCCAGGCTGCCGATGGGCAGGCTGACACTCAGGCCCAGCAGGGCGATACGCAGGGCGCGGGCAAGCGGGGTGTGCGGGGACGACGCCATGGGGTTTCCTTGTGGTCATGAGCGGAATTGCAAGGAGGCCGAGCCACGGCGAAAAAACTGCAAAAAAAAGAAAATAGTTTCTGTGAGATGTGCATGAACGTTTTCGCGGGCATGCCCGAGAAGGGGCTCACGCGCGTTGTCAGGCCGGCTCCAGGGTCACCCACCAGCGGGTCAAATACCGCGTTCGCACAGGCAAAGTACGGCCCAATGCCGCCAGCGCCCGGTCCGGCTCGTCCAGCGGAAACACCCCGGAAATCAGCAAGTCCGCTACCGCAGGGTCACAGCGCAACACCCCGTTGCGATAACGCCCGAGCTCGGCACACAGGCGGGCCAAAGGCCACTGCCGAACGACCAGATACCCGTCGCGCCAGGCCAGTGCGTCACGGTCCAATGGCTGGGTCGCAAATACCCTTTGCCGGTTGAAACGCACCTGCTCCCCCGCGCGTATAACGGCTGCAGATTGCAGCAAGGTACCCGGCCGCACCGCAACGGCCCCCTCCTCCACGGCCAGCAACGCACTCTCGTCATTCAGCCGCACCGAGAAACCGGTCCCGAGTGCCTGCAAGGTCCCCAAGGGGGTTTCAACCCAGAATGGCCGTTCGGCCCCTTGCTTGCCGGTCTGGATCATCACCTCGCCAGCCAGCAGATTTATACGCCGCTGCTGGCTGTCGAATGCCAGGTCCAACGCGCTACCACTGTTCATCTGCAGCCAGCCGCCATCCGGCAGCTGCAGGCGCCTGCGCTCACCCATGGCAGTGCGCTGCCCTGCCAGCCAGGGCGAGCCGCGCATCCCCAGGCTGGCACTACCGACCACGGCTGAGCCGCCCAATAGCAACGCCAGCCCTTTGAGTACCGTGCGTCGATCGCGGTAACGCAGGGCCTGGCTTGCCTGGGGTGGCGGCATCGCCCCCAGGCGCCCGTCGAACACCGCCAGCCGTTGCCAGGCCTGCTCATGGCTTGGGTGCAAACCGCGCCAACGCTGGCAGGCTTCCAGTTCTTCGACCTGGGCCAGCCCCGAGGCCAGGCGCACGCGCCAGCCGATGGCCTGCGCCACCACTTGCTCAGTCGGTTCCGATGCGCTCACGAATACAGCACCCGGTAGCAATGGCCGAACGCCTGGGTCATGTACTGTTGCACCGAACTGAGCGAGAGGCCCAGCTGTTCGGCAATTTGTGGATAAGTCAGCCCGTCCAGCTGCGACAGCAGGAACGCGCTACGCACCTTGGGCTTCAGCCCATCGAGCATCCGGTCGATTTCCACCAGGGTTTCCAGCACCAGCACCCGCGCTTCGGCTGACGGAGCTTCCGGCTCAGGCAGCGCCGCGAGGCTGTCGAGCCAGGCCCGTTCCAGGCTCAGCCGGCGATAATGGTCCACCACCAGCCCCTTGGCGACGGTGGCCAGAAATGCACGTGGCTCGCGCAGGCCATTCAAGGTGTCACGCCCCAGCAGGCGAAGGAACGTGTCCTGGGCCAGGTCGGCAGCCTGGTGCTGGCACTCCAGGCGCTTGAACAGCCAACCACGCAGCCAGGAGTGATGGCCACGGTAAAGCTCGCCGACTTGAGCGTTGTGGGGCAGCGACGACACGGGAGTACCTCGAGGCAGGGTTACGCGAGGGTGTTAATGGGAAGCAGTATTATTTACAAGTGCGCGCATTTCAAGAGACTTGCCCATGGCCATCACTTCACAAATTCCTGAACTGATTATTTGCCGTCAGCGATTTGTCCCCTCGCCAACCACCACCAGAATCGCTTCACCATAATCACAAAAACCGTGAGGCCACTCCCGTGGACCAGACACTCCAGGTGCGCCAAGCCGCCGCCGACCTCGTTGCCGCGTTCGCCAGCAACGACACCGCCCGCTATTTCGCCTGTTTCAGCGAAGACGCCACATTCCTGTACCACACCTTGCCGCAGCCGCTGCTGTCGCGCCGCGCCTACGAAGACCTTTGGGCCCAGTGGCAGGCCGAAGGCTTTGCCGTGCTCGCCTGCGAGTCGAGCAACGCCCAGGTAAGCCTGCAAGGTGACGTGGCGATCTTCATGCACGATGTGGCCACGCATATCCGTATCGCCGGTGAAGACCACCGCTTGAGCGAACGCGAGACAATTGTCTTTCGCCGCCAGGCCGACCAGTGGTTGGCCTGTCACGAGCACCTGTCGGTCGTAACGCCGGCCTGATCACCTTTACGCGGCACTGCCGCCCTGCCATCGCACCCACAAGAAGGCCCGCGCACTGCGCAGGCTACAACAACCGCGCTGGAGCACCACCATGAGCCACTCGACCGGTATCGAGACCAACGGCGTCGAACAGATCCCCGCCGATCAACGCGACGCCTCCCCACTAGACCTGTTCCGCCTGATCTTCGGCGGTGCCAATACCTTCGCTACCGCCGTGCTGGGCAGTTTCCCGGTGCTGTTCGGGCTGTCGTTCCAGGCGGGTGTGTGGGCCATTCTGCTTGGCGTTGGCGTCGGTGCACTGATCCTCGCACCGATGGGGTTGTTCGGCGCGCTCAACGGCACCAACAACGCCGTTTCGTCAGGCGCGCACTTTGGCGTGCACGGGCGTATCGTCGGCTCGTTCCTGTCACTGCTCACGGCGGTGGCGTTCTTCTCGCTGTCGGTTTGGAGCTCGGGGGATGCCCTGGTCGGCGGAGCCAAGCGCCTGGCCGGCCTGCCGGAAACCGACCTGACCCTGGGCCTGGCCTACGGCTTGTTCGCGGTGCTGGTACTGGTGGTATGCATCTTCGGCTTCCGCTTCATGTTGTGGGTCAACAAGATTGCCGTGTGGGCTTCAAGCCTGCTGTTCCTGTTGGGCATCGTCGCCTTTGCCGGCCCGTTCGATGCGGGTTATGCAGGCAGCGTCAACCTTGGCCAGGCAGGCTTCTGGGCGGCGTTCGTCGGCGCAGCGATCCTGGCCATGAGCAACCCGGTGTCGTTTGGCGCCTTCCTGGGCGACTGGTCGCGCTACATCCCGCGTGAGACGCCCAAGGCACGCATCATGCTGGCAGTGATCGCGGCACAGGGCGCAACGCTGATTCCGTTCCTGTTCGGCCTGTGTACCGCCACCCTGGTTGCCACCCAGGCACCGGACTACATCGCCGCCAACAACTATGTGGGCGGCCTGCTGGCGGTAGCGCCAAGTTGGTTCTTCCTGCCGGTGTGCCTGATTGCGGTGATCGGCGGCATGTCCACCGGCACCACCGCGCTGTATGGCACGGGCCTGGACATGTCCAGCGTGTTCCCCCGCTTGCTCAGCCGTGCCGGCGCCACGCTGCTGATCGGCGTGCTGGCAATCGGCTTCATCTTCGTTGGCCGCTTCACCTTCAACCTGGTGCAGAGCGTGTCGACCTTTGCCGTGCTGATCATTACCTGCACAAGCCCGTGGATGGTGATCATGATCCTTGGCCTGATTACTCGCCGCGGCTTCTACCACGCCGATGACCTGCAGGTGTTCACCCGCGGCCAGCGTGGTGGCCACTACTGGTTCCTGCACGGCTGGAACTGGCGCGGCATGGGGGCGTGGATCCCCAGCGCGGCGGTCGGTCTGTGCTTCGTCAACCTGCCGGGGCAGTTCGTCGGCCCGCTGGGCGACCTGGCCGGTGGCATCGACCTGAGCCTGCCAGTCACCCTGGGGCTGGCTGGCGTGCTGTACCTGCTGCTGCTCAACCTGTTCCCTGAACCTGCTGGCGTGTATGGCCCCCAGGGCCCGCGTTGGGTGCGTTGCAAAAGCACCGCGCGCACGCCTGTGACCACTGCCGAAATGGCCTGACTGGAAACCAACCATGACCACTTCCCACTATATCGCCGGCCGTTGGGTCGAAGGCCAGGGCAGCGACTGCATCAGCGTCAACGACCCTGCGCTGGGGCAACCGTTCGCCGAACTGATGGCCGCCAGCGTGGCCCAGGTCGACCAGGCCGTAGCCGCTGCCCGCAGCGCTCTGCCCGCCTGGAAAAACACCAGCGCCAGCGAACGCGCAACCTTCCTGCGTGGCTTTGCCGAACAGCTCGGGCAGCGCCGTGAAGCGCTGATCACCTTGCAGATGCGCAACAACGGCAAACCCCGTCACGAGGCCGAAATCGACCTGGATGACGCCATCGCCACCTTCGGCTACTACGCCGAACTGGCCGAGCAACTGCCGTCGAAAAACCGTGACGTGCCGCTGGCCGCACCCGGTTTTACCGCCCGCACCCGCCTGGAGCCGGTGGGCGTGGTCGGCCTGATCGTGCCGTGGAACTTCCCGCTGGTCACCAGTGCCTGGAAGCTCGCCCCGGCCCTGGCTGCCGGCTGCACCGTGGTGCTCAAACCGTCGGAGGTCACCCCGCTGATCGAGCAGGCCTACGGCCAGATCGCCGACGCCCTGGGCCTGCCGGCCGGCGTGCTGAACATTGTCAACGGCAAGGCCGAGACTGGCGCCGCGCTCAGCAACCACAATGGCCTGGACAAGCTGTCGTTCACCGGCAGCAACAGCGTCGGCAGCCAGGTAATGCGTAGCGCGTCGGCGCAGTGCCGGCCGGTGACACTGGAGCTGGGCGGCAAGTCGGCCATCGTGGTGTTCGACGATTGCGACATCGACCAGGCGGTGGAGTGGATTGTTGCCGGCATCAGCTGGAACGCCGGGCAGATGTGTTCGGCCACTTCACGGCTGCTGGTCCAGGACGGCATTGCCGATGCGCTGTTGCCACGCTTGCAGGCGGCACTGGAAAACCTGCGGGTGGGCAACCCATTGACCGAAGAGGTCGACATGGGCCCGCTGACCAGCCAGGCGCAGTGGCTGAAGGTGGCCAGCTACTTTGCCACGGCGCGGGAAGAAGGTTTGCAGTGCCTGGCCGGCGGCAAGGCTTTGGACCGTGATGGCTGGTTCGTCAGCCCCACGCTGTATGCCGACGTGCCGAAAGACAGCCGCCTGTGGACCGAGGAAATATTTGGCCCAGTGCTGTGCGCACGGCGCTTTGCGACAGAAGAACAGGCGATTGCCGAAGCCAACGACAGCCGCTTCGGGCTGGTAGCCACCGTCTGCTCCGCTGACCTGGAGCGTGCCGAGCGCGTGGCCGATGCGCTGGAGGTTGGCCACGTATGGATCAACTCTGTGCAGGCAGTGTTCGTCGAAACCTCGTGGGGCGGTACCAAGGGCAGCGGGATCGGCCGCGAGCTGGGGCCTTGGGGGTTGTCGGCGTACCAATCGGTCAAGCATGTGACGCGCTGCCTCGGCTAACATCGCAAGGCGCCGCTCCCCCAGCAAGTGTGCAGCCCTTCAGCATGCGCGGTACCTGTGGGAGCGGCCTTGTGCCGCGATAGGGCTGCAGAGCAGCCCCGGCATTCACACCGATTCGTCAGCGGGGCGCACACCCTCTTGCACCAGTACCATGCTCTGTGGCGAAGACAGGGGAATACCTTCGTCACGCAGGCGCCCAAGAATAGTGAACAGCAGGTCGCTGCGGGTGCCTGACACCTGCCGCGGCCCAGCCACGTAGCCGCTGACGCCAATCACCATGCCACTGGTCGTCAGGTCCTTGAACGACACCGAAGAAGCCGGCGCATCCAGAATCGCCTCATGCTCGTGGTAGGCCGCCAGCAGCAGCTCACGCACCTGGTTGGCATCGGTCTCCAGCGGCAGTGTCAAGGTAATGCTGACCACACCCAGCGCATTGCCCATGGTCACGTTGCGCACGTTCTGCGAGATGAACTGCGAGTTGGGCACGATCACCGTTGAACGGTCTGACATCTGGATTTCGGTGGCGCGCACGTTGATGCGGCGGATATCGCCCTCGACACCCGCCAGGCTCACCCAATCACCCACCTTCACCGGGCGCTCAGTCAACAGGATCAGGCCGGAGATAAAGTTCTGCACAATCTGCTGCAGGCCGAAACCGATACCGACCGACAGCGCACTGACCACCCAGGTCAGGCTGGTGAGATTGATGCGCAAGGTCGACATCACCAGCATGGCCAGGAACAGGAAACCCAGGTAACCCACCAGGGTCACCAGCGAGGCCCGCATGCCGGCGTCCATGTCGGTTTCCGGCAGCAGGCGATCGCTCAGCCAGCGCTTGACCACACGGATGGCGAACAGGCCACCCAAGAAAATCGCCAGGGCCAGCAGGATGTCCTGCGGCACGATATTCAGGTTGCCGAGCAGCTTGCCGCCGGTGCCGTCCCAATCGCCCAGGCTCAGCAGCAGTTCGCTAGGGCTGGTGCCCGATGGCATCAACACCAGCAACAGCGCCAGGAACAGCACGATGGTGCGGCCGATGCCAGCCAGGATGGTGCTGGCTTGCGCCTGGTGACGAGGTGCCAGGCCCAGGGTCGAGGCCAGCGCCAGGCCTCCGGGCTGGCGTGGCGACAGCAGGGTTTCGCACAGGTCGCCGAAGAAGGTGGTCAGCAAGTAGGCACAAGTGACCACCAGGCTGACCCACAGCAACTTGGCAGTGAGGAAATAGGCAAGCGTCAGGTAGCCGGTGAGCAGTGCCAGCAGGATCAACGCCAGCCAGATGACCATCACGAACGGGATCAGCCCAGCCAGGCCCGTCGGGCGCTCCAGTTCATGCTTGCGCAGGGTGTGGCGATAACGCAGCAACGCGCCGGCAAAGATGAACGCCACTACCAGTGCGGTCAGCCCGTTGACGGCCACCGTCAGCGCCAGGCTGGCGCCGATCACACTGTTCATGCGCTCCATGGTCATCATGACCATCAGGGCCAATGCCAGTACCTTCGGGAACCAGCCCAGCGCGCTGGCAACTTCGTCATGGATCGGCGGCAGCCGCCAGGACGGCCGCTGCAGCATCAGCATGGCGCGGCCCAGGCCGGTGATGAAGGCACTGAACACGACCAGGGCGAGAATGTGGTTGGTCAGGCTGGCGATATCCGAACCCAACTCTGCACTGCTTTCCAGCCCCCAGCGCAGCAACGAAACAGAACCGGCGATGGTACCCAAGGTTGCCAGGCTGACACCAAGGGCCAAAGCGCTGCGGCGCAGGCGCCCTTCGGGCAGCCAGCCGACCATGGCACTGGCCAGCAAGCGCTCGAGCACGCGGCGCACCAAGGTCCATACCAGAATCGCCGCCACCAGGCTGGTAATGAACAGCCAGCGGTGATCGGCGCTGAAGGCGCTGTTGATGGCATCGGCTGCCTCGCCGCGCAGGTCGCGCAGGCGCGCCACGTCGTCCTGGGTGGGGCGGATGATGCTCTGCCAAAACGCCGGGCTCAGTGGCGAAGCGGCACGGCTGGTGATCTGCGAGTTGAACTGGCTGCGGCGCAGGTTGACGATTTGCGTGGACAGGTCGCGGGCCGACTGGGTCAGCTTGATGGCCTGGTCCTGCTGGGCTACCAGCGCCTTTTTCTCAGCCTCCAGCTCTTTGCGCTGCTGGGTCAGAGTGAGTGCCTCGTCCGGCTGGGCCGGGCCGATGACCTTCAGCTTGTCGTCGAGTTTTCCCACATCGGCAGTGCGCTGTGCACTCAATGCATCGGCCTGACGCTGAACCTGCATGGCTGCAAGACGCAGTTGCGACAGCAGGTCGTCGTTGGCCTCGCTGGTGACGCCCTGACGGATCTGGTCCAGGCGGTCGTTCAGCTGTTCAAGGCTGGCGTTTTCGTCCAGTGCTGGCGCTTCGGCAGCCGCCAAATTGGACAATGGCGTGGCCGGGGCCGACCACGCCGGGCTGGCGAGCACCAGCATAAAGGCCAGCAGGGCCATCAGGCCTGGGCAACTACGGGCAAGGCTGACACGCCTCATCGAATATTCCTCTTTACAATTCGATTTGGCGGGGGATTCTACGCGGCTTCTGGCAATCAGGAGAGTGCCGTCTCTCGCTTCAGCAATTGCTCTTTGCGCTCCACGCCCCAGCGGTAGCCGCTGATGTCGCCATCCCGGCGCACCACGCGGTGGCAGGGGATGGCCACGGCAATGGGGTTGGCCGCGCAGGCCATGGCAACTGCACGCACGGCCTTGGGCGCGCCAATGCGCTCGGCAATGTCGGTGTAGCTGACCCGGCTGCCGGCCGGCACCTCGCGCAGGGCCTGCCACACTCGCTCCTGAAACGCGGTGCCTTGCACATCCAGCGGCAGGGCCAGGCCCAGCGCCGGGGCCTCGACGAAACCGATCACTTCGGCGACCAGCCGTTCGTAGGCGCTGTCACCGCCTATCAGGTGAGCCTTGGGGAACTGGTCCTGCAAGGCGTTCAACAAGGCTTCGGGGTCGTCACCCAGCAGGATCGCGCATATGCCCTTGTCGCTCTGGGCCACCAGAATCGCGCCCAGCGAGCACTGCCCCAAGGCAAAATGGAGGGTAGCCCCGGCACCGCCGGCGCGGTACTGCCGTGGGCGCATGCCCAGGCGCTGGTCGGCGCTTTCGTAGAAGCGGCTGTTGGAGTTGTAGCCGGCGTCGTAGATGGCATCGGTGACCGAGCGCTGGCCGTCTTCCAGGTGCGCGCGCAAGCGACGGGCGCGGAAGGCCGTGGCGTAGGCTTTGGGGGTAACGCCGGTTTCGGCCTTGAACAGCCGGTGCAGGTGGAAGGGGCTGACGGCCAGTTGCGCACTGAGCTGGTCGAGGCTGGGCGCGGGGTCGCTGGTTTCGATCAGCCGGCAGGCGCGGGTGACCAGCTGGCGATGGCGGGCGGTGCTGGCCTTGCCGATACAGCGTTTGCAGGCGCGATAGCCCGCGGCTTCGGCAGCAGCGGGGGTGTCGTAGAAATCGACGTTCGTGCGTTTGGCCAGGCGTGATTTACAGCCAGGGTGGCAGTACACACCAGTGGTGCGTACGGCGTACACGAAGTGGCCTGTGGCGGTGGCGTCGCGGGACTCGACAGCTTGCCAGCGTTGGTCGGGGGTGGTGTAGAGGGTCATGGTTCAGCATCCAGATAAGTTGTCGCCTGTACTGGCCCGCGAAAGGGCCGCAACGGGCAATGCAATAGCCTCAGGCACGCCACAGATACCAGGCCGCCACCGTACGAAACGGCCGCCAAGCGCCCCCCAGCGAGCGCATCTGCGCCGGTGTCGGCGCCTTCTCCAGCCCCTTGAGCCGCCGGTACCCTTCACGCACACCAAAATCGTCCACTGGCAAAATGTCCGATCGCTCAAGGCTATAGATCAGCAGCATCTCGACCGTCCATCGCCCTACCCCACGCAGCGCCACCAGGCGTTCGATCAAGGCCTCGTCGGCCATGGCCAACGCCTGCTCCCGCGTCGGCACCAAGCCCTCCAGACTGGCTTGAGCGATACCCTGGATCGTCGCCAACTTGCTCGCCGAGAAGCCGCAGGCCCGCAAGGTTTGCGGGGTAACCGCCAGCAACTGCTCTGGCTGCGGGAAGGCATTCGCCGGAAACAGAGCCAGCAACCGCCCCAGGATCGCTTCCGCCGCACGCGCGTGCAGCTGCTGATAGGCAATCGCCCGCACCAACGCTTCGTAAGGCTCACGTCCCGAGGTGGCCTGGTGCAGACAAGGCCCGGTCGCCGCAATGTGCCGCGACCAGTCCGGGTCAAGTGACGCCAGGTGTGCGGTGGCCTCGCGGTAGGCCTCGGGGGAAAGGTCGGCCAGAATCATGGCAACTCCGTCAAGTCGATTGCAGGTCCAGCTTAGCGCAGCCGCTCATCGGGCAAACGCCGGTTCTTGCGCGGCTAATTCCTGGCATACCATTGCTCCGCGCCATCCTCCCCGCATAGAATTGAGAACTATTCACAATCGCACACATCACGGGACCGGGCCTTCGCTACGATGCAGTTCAACGACACGCTCAAACCGACCGAGGTCGCTCTGCTCTACCAGTCCCACCATGCCTGGCTGCGCAGCTGGTTGCGCAGCCGGGTCGGCTGTAGCGAACACGCCGCAGACCTGGCGCAGGATACCTTCGTGCGCGTGTTGCGCGCCCGCCAGGTGTCGCCGCTGAAGGAGCCGCGCGCCTACCTCAGCAGCATCGCCCGTGGCTTGATGATCGACCAGTTCCGCCGCCGCGCGCTGGAACGGGCTTACCAGGAAAGCCTGGCTAACCTGCCCGAAGCAGAAGTGCCCAGCGAAGAGGACAGGCTGGTCATCCTCGATAGCCTGGAACGCCTCGACCGCGCCTTGCACCAGTTGAAGCCGCGCGTGCGCCAGGCGTTCCTGCTGGCACAGCTCGACGGTTTGAGCATCGTGCAGGTCGCCCAACGCCTGGAGGTGTCCAGGGCCACCGTCGAGCGCGATCTGGCCAAGGCCCTGGGTGTCTGCTATCGGTTGCGCTATGCCGATGCCTGATGATACGCCGGCACAGGTGCAGGTCGATCAGGCCATCGACTGGTTGGTGAAACTGCGCTTCGACAGCCCCAGCGCGCGTACCGAGCAGCAGTTTCAGCAGTGGCTGGGCAGCCACCCGCACAACCCCTTGGCCTGGCAGCGGGTCAGTCATCTAAGCGACGAGCTGGCCGGGCTGCCCAAGGACCTGAGCCGACGCACCCTGGAGGGTAGCCAGCGCCAACGCGTCAGCCGCCGGGACCACCTGAAGTTGCTGGGGCTGTTGGCCGTAGGCGGCAGCCTGGGCTGGGCCGCACGCGAACCGCTGGGCCTGCCACAACTGCTGGCCGACAGCAGCACCGCCACGGGTGAACGGCGCCAGTGGCAAAGTACTGACGGTAGCCGTATCCAGCTCAACACTGCCAGCGCCATCGACCTGCACTTCAGCGCGCAGCAGCGCCAGCTGGAGCTGATACGGGGCGAAATCAGCCTGGACAGCAACCCGAATGACAACCGCCCGTTCCACATCGACACCCGTATCGGTCCGCTGACCACCGTCGATGGCCAACTGTTGCTGCGTGAAAACAGCCAGGGCCTGCTGCTGTCGGTGCGTCGAGGTGAAGTCACGCTGTTCCCTGCCTCGGCCTCACCGAGGCAGGTGCTGCCAGGTGAAACCTTGCAAGTCGGGACCAACGGCAGCATCCAGGCGTTGGCGCTGCACAGCGACCCTTGGGGCTGGACTGACGGGGTACTCAGCGTGCAACAAATGCCACTTGCCGAATTTGTCAGCGAACTCGGCCGCTACCGCCCGGGCCTGTTGCGCTGCGCTCCAGAGGTGGCGGGCCTGAAGGTTTCAGGCACCTATCAGTTGGGCGACACCGAGCAAATCCTGCAGTTGCTCAGCCGCAGCCTGCCGGTGCGGGTCGACTACAGGACCCGCTACTGGGTAAGCATCGGCGCGGCGTGAGGGGCATTATTCCGCCACAGCCCGCATCCGCCCTGCACGCCGATACGACTGCCTGGCAAAGCACACGAACAGCCCGGCCATCAGTGCCAGCGCCATGGGCAGGCCATGCGGCGCGACGTTCATGGCTGCCCCACTGACCAACGGCCCCACCAGGCTGCCCACGCCCCACAACAAGCCCACGCTGGCATTGGCTGTCACCAGGTCCTGGCCCTTGAAGCGCTGCCCGATCAGCACCAGCGCCAGGGTATAGATGCCCCCTGCCACCGCGCCCAGCACCACCAGCAGCGGCCACAGCAGCCAGGTCAGGTTCAGCAGCCAAGGCAAGCCGATGCCGATCGCCATCGCCACCAGCCCGCACGCCAGGTGCAGCCCGGTGCGCTCGACCCGGTCGGCCAACCAGCCCAACGGCAGCTGGAACAGCATGTCGCCGGCAAACACCACTGTCACCATCAACGCCGCCACGCCAACGGCAAAACCATGACTGGTGGCGTAAACCGGTAGCAGCGACAGCACCACGGCATCGAAGAACGAGAAGAACAGCACGGCCATGCACAACGCCGGCGCCACACGGAAAAACCCGGCTAGGCCGAAGCTCTTTTCGCCCTCTTCGTGTTCGACATGGTCGTTGGGCACGGTCAGCACGATGCACAGCAACGCCAGCCCATAGCAGACCGTGACGACACCCGTTATCCAGGGGCTGTTTGCGCCCAGCACTGCCAGCATGGCTGGGCCAAGCACCTGAAAACCGGTGAAGCTGGTGGCGTACAGGGCCATGATCTTGCCGCGGTTGTGCTCTGGGCACAGTTCGTTGACCCACGACTCGCCGAGGATGATGGCGATCCCCATGCCAAGCCCCAGCCCCAGGCGTAGCAGCGCCAGCAGCCACAGCGAGCCGAAAGCCGATTCAAGCAAGGCAATGCTGACCGTGCACAGGCTGAAACACAGCAGATAGATGGTGCGCCGGGTGAGATGACGGCAACAGGCGTCGACCAGAAACGCCGAGAGCATCATGCCTGCGGCAGGGATGGCCGAGATGATGCCGATTTCCAGGGTGCTTGCCCCCGCCTCATGCAGGCGCAACGACACCAGCGGCAAGCTGGCCCCCAGGCTGAAACCCACAACCGAAACGGCGAACAACAGGCCCGCCAGTAAACGCATGTTCATGTACCACTCCTTGCAAACCGAAAAGACGTGCAGACACAGGCGCGCACGCCGGGGCGGCGAGCGACGCAAAAGCGCAGATCAGTTCAGGCGAGGTGTGGCGAAAAGGTGAAGGCAAACAGCACGCTGCGGCGGCGCTTGAGTACCGTGTCGCTCGGCCATGCACGACGCAGGGCCTGGAAGGCAGGCTGGCGGGCGCTGGGCAGGGATTGGGTACGGCACATTGCTTTGGCTACTACGCAGGTGGTTGAAAAAAAGAGGCGGCACTCTAGGCCAAGGGTGCCCAATCGTCAATCGTCGGGGCTGCTTTGCAGCCCCGCTTGCATCAGCGCTTACCGGTGCTCGGCAACAACACCGCCAGTAGCCCGAACAATGGCAGGAACGAGCACAGCCCGTACACATACTCGATACCGCGCAGGTCTGCCACATACCCCAACAGCGCCGCGCCAATGCCGCCAAAGCCGAACATCAAGCCGAAGAAGATCCCGGCAATCATGCCCACACTGCCCGGTACCAGTTCCTGCGCATACACCACGATGGCCGAGAACGCCGACGCCAGGATAAAACCGATCACCACGCTCAGTACCGTGGTCCAGAACAGGTCGGCATACGGCAGCGCCAAGGTGAACGGCGCCACGCCCAGGATCGAGAACCAGATCACCGCCTTGCGCCCGATACGGTCACCGATCGGCCCGCCAAAGAAGGTGCCCGCTGCTACCGCGCCGAGGAACAGGAACAGATGCAGCTGCGAGCTGGCCACCGATACACCGAACTTCTCGATCAGGTAGAAGGTGAAGTAGCTCGTGAAGCTGGCCATGTAGAAGTACTTGGAGAACACCAACAGGCCCAGCACGATCAGCGCCGCGATCACCCGATTGCGCGAAATGCCGTGGGTGGCTTGCACCGCCTTGCGCGCCTTGGCCTGGTTGAGGTGCTCCTTGTACCAGCCGCGCAGCATCAGGGTGACACCGAGGAAGAATAGCCCCGCCAGGCCGAACCAGGCCACGTGGGTCTGACCGAACGGAATGACGATGGCCGCCGCCAGCAGCGGGCCCAGTGCTGAACCGGTGTTGCCGCCCACTTGGAAAGTCGACTGGGCCAGGCCGAAACGCCCACCCGAAGCCAACCGCGCGATACGCGAGGTTTCCGGGTGGAAGGTCGACGAGCCGATGCCCACCAGCGCCGACGCCAGCAAGATCATCGGGAAACTGCCGACGAAGGCCAGCATCACGATGCCCACCAGTGTGCACAGGGTGCCTAGGGGCAGCAGGTTGGGCGTCGGTCGGCGGTCGGTGAAGAAGCCGACCCAGGGCTGCAACAGCGAGGCGGTGATCTGGAATGTCAGGGTGATCATGCCAATCTGGGCGAAGCTCAGGTCGTAGTTGGCCTTGAGCATGGGGTAGATCGCCGGCAGTACCGACTGGATCAGGTCGTTGATCAAGTGCGCCAAGGCACAGAAACCGATGATGCGCATCACCAGCGGTGTGGCCTGGTTGGCCGTTGCAGCGGTGGATGCGGTGGAGGCACTACTGGTGGCCATTTGCCTAAATCTCCGTCCTCAGGTTTGGGATCCGATTATCGGGAAACAAATAGATACATAGCTACCTTTTTTATCCCTCTGTCGCAACGTACTTGAAAATGGTTCTCAATATAATTAGCATCCTTGGCTCATTATCCCTGTCATCGTTGGGCGAAACGGCCCCTATCGTGAGCAGACCGAACCCATGAGCCCGATGCCCGCCAAGCAACTGCAGCCCGACCCACAGCAGGAAGCGCTGGAGTGGTTTTCGTTGCTGCGCCAGCCCGGTTGCGACGACACCCAGCGCCAGGCATTCGCGGCCTGGTGCCAAGCCCCTGAGAACGCACACGCCTATGCCGAGCTGGAAACGTTCTGGCAACAACTGCAACCACCCCCCGCTCGCCCTCGCCCACGGCAAGTCGCTGTGCAGCGCAGCCACCTGGGCAAATGGTTGGCGGTTGTATTCCTGCTTGGTTTGGGCGCCGCAGCCTACCTGTACTGGCCGCTGATGCAACGCCTGGCCAGTGAGCTGCACACCGATGTGGGCGAGCGCCGCAGCACGCGCCTGGCAGATGGCACGACATTGAACCTGGACAGCGCCAGCGCGATGAACGTCGACCTGCGCGGGCGCACCCGCCTGCTGCACCTGGTGCAGGGCCAGGTGTTCATGGAAGTGATGCTCGACGGGCGAGCCATGGAGGTAGAAGTCGGCAACGCCCGCATCCAGGTGTACGGCACCCGCCTGCAGGTAGCCCGCCATGCCGGGCGTGACGAACTCGTGGTACTCAGTGGCAAGGCCATGGTCACCCAGGGCGGTGAGCAGCGCATGGTCTCGGCGGGTGAGCGGGTGACCTTCGATGGCATGCGCATCGACCCGGTGCAGAAGGCCGACCTGAAGACCGCCGACAGCTGGCGCAGCGGTCGCCTGAAAGCCACCGACATGCCTTTGGGGCAAGTGCTCGAACGCCTTGCCGGTTACCAAGGGCAGCGTCTGTGGATGATGGATGAACAAGTGGCGCATCGACGCGTGAGCGGCGATTTCAATCTCGACCGGCCTGGCGAAAGCCTGCAATCCCTGGCTGACGCCCAGCATCTGCAACTGCAGGGCGTGCTGGGACACTGGCTTGTGGTGCGCTGAAACAGGGGCTGGCTGCTAAGTTTTTGAAAGCGTGCAAATTTTTTTGAAATGAGTGTTGACAGGGGGGCCGTTCAAGAGAATAATGCGCGCCATCGGCTACATAGCTCAGTTGGTTAGAGCATAGCATTCATAATGCTGGGGTCCGGGGTTCAAGTCCCTGTGTAGCCACCAAACAAGACGAAGGGCTTACCGCAAGGTAAGCCCTTTTTCTTTGCCTACGAAAAAGTTGTCGCCTGGCGATAGGCTGGCCCCTGCTGCAGCTACAGCGCCAATGACAGCGCCAATACCACGGCCACGATCAAGGCCAGTGCCTTCAGCCCCCGGCTCGAAAGGCGCTGCTGATTGCAGCTCAGTTGCGCGCTGCATGCAGGCGCCTGCTTGAGCACTTGCATGGGGCCCAGAGTTTCATGCATGCGCTGGAATGCTTCCAGATGCTCACTGTCCTGCGCTAACCAGGCACGGAACGCCTCACGGTCGCGCCCACTCGGCTGGCCCTCCAGACGCACCAGCCATTCGGCAGCTTCGTGAAGGATTTCCGGGCTCACAGACAGGCCTCAGCGGCGGCAGATGGGGTTGGTATCATCGCGAAGCTTCGCAAATGGGAATGATTCTATTCTAAATGGCCATCACCCCAACATGCAATCATCCCCGCTCAACGGATACCGGCCACCGCCACTGCCAGGCCAAGCCCGATCAACGCCAGCCCAATGACGCGGTCCACCAGCACCTGACGGTCGATCATTGCCTTGCGCAATGCTGTGCTGGAGAAAAACACTGCGACCAGGCTGAACCAAAGCCAATGGGCAAAGGACATGAATGCGCCGTAGGCGAATGCCTGCTTCAATGGGCTACCAGGTTGCACCACCTGGGTGAAGGCGCTGATGACGAATAACATGGTCTTGGGGTTGAGGGCGTTGGTCAGAAAGCCGGTGCGCAGCGCTTGCACCATGCTGGCGGCCGATTGACCGCCCCCCTCAAGGCTGATGCGTTGAGTATTGGTAAGCGATTTGTAGCCCAGGTAAACCAGATAGCCCGCGCCCAGTACTTTCATGCCCAGGAACAGCGCCGGGCTCTGGCTGATAACCACGGCAATGCCCAAGACCGTATACAGCACGTGCACTTGTACCCCCAGGGCGATACCCATTGCGGCGGCCAGCCCGGCCTTGCGGCCCTGTGCATAACTGCTGCGAGTGACCATGGCGAAGTCGGCGCCAGGACTGATGACGGCGAGCAGGGTAAACAAGGCGACGGCAATTAGTTCGGTCATGCTGAGGGGCTCTCGATAGGCGATGAAAATGCGCAGACCGCGTTATTATCGAGTGCTTATAGAAGAGTAAAAATCGATTTAAAGTGCTGTAAATCTGATAGTTTTCCTCACAGACAAGCAAAACGTTAACCTGTGCAAACGCTTGCACAGGCCAGCAGGAAGACCATGAAACTGCCGCCATTAAATGCCTTGCGTTACTTCGACATCGCCGCCCAAACCGAGAACTTCGTGCGCGCCGCCGAACACTTGCACGTCACTCACGGCGCGGTCAGCCGCCAGGTACGCCTGCTTGAAGAAAGCCTTGGCGTCGAGCTGTTCGAGCGCCGTAACCGGGCCATTTTCCTCACCCCCGCCGGCCGAGCCTTGCAAGGCACTACCCAGGCAATATTCGAACAACTCGAAGGCGCCGTGCAGCGCTTGCAACAACAGGCCCGCGACAATGTGCTGGTGCTGTCCTGCGAGCCGACCATCGCCATGCGTTGGCTGATCCCACGCCTGCCCCGCTTCCATGCTGCACACCCCGACCTGCAGTTGCACCTGGTGGCCGCAGGCGGGCCGCTGGACTTCGCCCGCAGCGGTGTCGACCTGGCAATCCGCCGCGACGACTTCCACTGGGGCAACCAGCTGTACAACCAGAAAATCTGTGACGAATGGATCGGCCCGGTGCGCCACCCCGGCGCCCCCATTCAACTGGACGGCCAGCGCTTGCTGCACAGCACCACCCGCCCCGCTGCATGGCCCACCTGGCTGCGCCTGAGCGGCCAGCAGGCACTGCACAACGAACGCAGCGACTACGAGCACTTCTACCTGTCTATCCAGGCCGCCAGCGCCGGCCTGGGCCTGGCCATGGCCTCAGCCCTGATGGTGGGCGACGAACTCGACAGCGGGCAGTTGCAGGCCCCCTACGGTTTTGTGCGCGACGGCTCGGCCTATCACCTGCTTAGCCCACTGCCCCTGGACGACAACAGCAAACGCCAGCGCTTCGCCGAGTGGGTAATGGACGAATGCCGGCGCTCCCTGGCTCATTTGGGCTTGTTGCAGAACGACGACCCCGCACTGCCATCGCCACCCCAGGTGCGATAACCGGCGGTATCCACGTGAATGCGGCCTGAAGGATAGCGCCCCAGGCCCATGTTCCAGGCCTGCCCGTGCTGCTGCCAGAAACGGCACAGCGGGTTGGGGTCGGCCCAGGCTGGCAGCAAGATATCGACGGCGAAAGCGCGCATATGCGCACTGTTCGCTGCCCCGCCGGCGCAGGCGTTCAGTCGCGGCTCACGGTAAGCCGAAACCACCTCGAACTGGCGCAGGATGCCTTGGTCATCGAGTGTCTTGATCAACGCAAGGGTGGTGCGCACAGCCGGCCAATTGCCGGCGGGTGGCACGGCGAAAGGCGACGCTCGGCACAGCTTCCAGTCCGAGGCCGACCGCAGCAACTGATGGATAGGCACTACCCCATATAGACGGGCATCGACCAGCATTTCACGAAAGGGCCGAGTTTGATGGTCACCAGCCCACTGGGCGAACATCCACACGTCGCGCTCATCGGCGTGAGCAGCCCCGGCAATCAACAGGCCTGCTACAAGAAGCAGTTTTTTCATCCTTAAGCCATCCGTGCTTGGAGAACAAAGAAAACCACGCCGTGGCTGCTATCGATTAAGCCAGGTCAATCCTCAAGCAGCGTGCAGGCCATCACCAGGGCATCTTCACGGCCACCAGCAATCGGATAATAGTCACGGCGTCGGCCGATTTCGTTGAAACCGTAACGTTCGTATAGATGATAAGCCGACTGGTTGCTGGCGCGTACTTCCAGGAAACATTCGCGACCATTGAGCTGGTAGGCCCGGGCCATCAGGTGCTCGAGCAGGCGCAGGCCCATGCCGCAACCCTGGTTTTCCGGCTTTACGGTGATATTGAGCAGGTGGGCTTCGTCGATGATCACGTTGATTACGCCATGGCCCACTTGCTGCTGGCCGTCGAACATCAGCCAGACCTCGTACGACTTGAGCGCATCCTGAAAGATTCCGCGGGTCCAGGGATGACTGAACGCGGCATATTCGATCTTAAGCACGGCATCCAGATCCGCCTCGGTCATCGGGCGGAAACTGATCGAGTCACTCATTCAACGCTCTTCCAGCGCGCCATCAGCTGGCGCATGGCTTTCCAGACGTCCGCCTTGCGTTGCGGCTCGTCCATCAACAGTTCAAGGCCCGGCAGCGCCCAGGCGTCGCCCAGGCCGTCCAGCTTAAGGGGTTGGTAATAGGCCTCGGCATCGGCATTGGCGGCAAAGCGCAGTGCCGGCAAGCCAATCAGCCACAGACAGGTGCTCGAGGCGTCTTCCAGGCGGGCCTGGACAAAACCCTGGACGAAATCGCGCGCGGCCTCCGGGCCCTGGTCCATGTTGCCGCGCACCAGCAGCGGCCAGCGCACAGGCTCGCCGATGATCTGCGGGGCGTCGGGCAGGCCGGCGGCACGCAGCATGTCCTTGAGCAGCAGGTAGGACGGGTCGCGGCTCTGGAACGGCTGGCCTGTGGCCAACTCCACCAGCAATAGGCAACTGCCGGTGCGCAGCAACTGCAACGAGAAGCGTGGAGGTGGCACGGGCGCCGGGCGGGGTGCCGCCGGCTGCTCTTCGGCCTCGACCGGCTTGGCGGCGGGTTTGGGCGCGCTGTTCGGGCGCGGGATCTCGATTTTCGGCCGTTCGCCGGAACGGGCCTGGGGTGTGGCGGGAGCGTCATTTGCAGCCGGTGCCGGCCTGATTTCGAAATCGACATCCTCGACCGTCGCCACCGGCAACAACAGCTCCGGCCGCGACGGTGCGGCGAACGGCAGTTCGGCGCGCGGCAACCAGTGCACCACTTGCATGGCGGAAAGGTAGGCGCGGCGACGGGGTTCGGTGAGCAAGGGATGGGTATCCGAGGGGTGAAGACAATTGGGCATTCTAACGTGTACGCCTTGGTTTTTGCAGCGCCTATCAGACCGAGCGCCGCCGGTGCGGCGCTCGCTCTCAAAACCGCCCCAAAAACAACGCCATACACCTACTAGTCATAAGGTTATCCCTCATTACAGACCAAGGGGTGAAAACCTCCCCCCGGGATGCAGTACAATCGCCCCCTTTTTCTTGGCAACGAGTCGAAGCCAATGATCGAACCCAAGCGCGTCCTGCGCGCCCTAGCCGAACACTGGGCCCTGATCGAGCCGCTGTGCGAGCGTTTCGACCAGGGCACCCTGAGCCTGGTCGAGTTGCGCCAGCATGTGGCCCGCCAGCAGCTCGAAAGCACCCCGCAGGACATCACCCAGCTACTCGACGTGTGGATCCGCCTGGATATCCTGGTCCCGGTTGCCAAGAGCCCGAACCGTTTCGAGCTCAACGCGCAGATCCACGACTTCCTCGCCTACCTGCGCCGCGAACACCGGCTGGGCCTGTGCCTGGAAATCGAAGCGTACTTGCGCCACCTGGAACGCCTGGCCGGGCACATTCAGGATGCCTTCGACAATCGCGACAGCGACGACCTGGCGCGCCAGCTGCGCCTGCTCGACATGCGCGTGCGCGATGTGCTGAAAAAACTCGACAACGACGAGCAGGCGCTGGTAGCCGTGGCCGAACGGGCCAAGACCAGCAACCGCCAGATTCCGCTGCGCCAGCGTTATGCCGAAGTACTCGCCACCTGGGACGAATACGTCGAGCCGATGATCCAGCTGGTCAACGCCGACGGCGCCTTCGAGCAGGGCGTACGCAAGGTCGAGACCGTGCTGTTGAAGCTGCTGGGCGAACAGGCGCGCCTGGGCCACCTGGTCGATGACGACATGCTGCTGCGTACCCACGCACGCATCCTGGAAATGCAGACCAGCGCCCAGCTGACGCTGCGCCACGCCCGCGAGTTGCTATTGCCGCTGCGCGAAGAAGCACGCCGGCACAATGCCGTGACCCGTGGCGCCGCACTGGCCCTGTCGGTGATCCGGCGCAAGGGCATCGATGCCGTGCCGCAAGCGGCCATGCCGATGTTCACCCGCCCGCAAAGCACCTTCCTTGGCAGTGCCAGCCAGGTCGAGGCCTACGTCTACGCCCTGGCCCGCTTCGAACCCAAGCCAGCGCGCTTCCCCAAGGCCCACAAGACCCAGTCCGGTGCCCTGCCCCGCGCCCCGCGCACGGTGAAAGAAATGGCCGAACGCTGCGAACAAGCCCTGCCGCTGCCTGACCTGATGGTCTGGCTGCTTGAGCAGGAGCCCGAGGGTGCTACGGACGAGTTGCTGTACTGGTTCTCGCGCCTGTCGCGGGAAAAACGCTTCAAGCGCGAACGCCTCGACCGCCGCGAGTACACCACCCAGGAACACCTGGTCAGCCTGCGCTCGTTCGCCCTGACCTCCAGCCGCGAAGACGCCGCCAGCGCGCCTACCGAATCCAACGCGAGCCCAGCCCATGCATCTTGATCTTTCCGAACTGTCCCAGCTCGCGCCGATCTTCCGCGAGCTGTTCAAAGGCTTCCACGTCAGCCGCCGCGACCCCGAGTTGTATGCGCAGCTGTCGAATTTCCAGGACCAGTACCGCACCCTGTTCAAGGCCCTGGGCTTCGAACTGGTGTGCGACACCCGTGGCTTCTACTACTTCGTCCCGGACATGACCGCCGCCCAGGTCAACAAGACCGCGCAGCGCCTGTCGCTGTTCACCTTCATCCTGGTCGAACATCTTGCCGACCAGGGCCGTGACCCGATGGCCGTGCTCGACGGCGGCAGCATTGGCCGCGACGAACTGCCCTCGCTGCTGGACAAGTACCGCGACCTGTTCTTGCAGGCCGAAGTGCAGACCGTGGACGAGCTGGAAGAAAAGATCCTGCGGCGCATGACCCAGCTCGGCTTCGCCCACGAGGAAGGTGGTATCTACCGCTTCCTGCCGCCCATGCACCGCTTCCTCGATGTGTGCCTTTCGGTGCAGCAAGACCGCGACCTGGCCGCCACCCTGCACAGCGACCTGCCGCTGCCGACCCCGGTACTGGTCGAGGAAGAAAGCGCCGAAGAACTCAACCGTACCGACGACCCGCTCGACCTCACGCCCTTCGAGGGCGAGGAAAGCGAAGAGGACGCGCTGGCCCGGGCCATCCGCGAAGAGCAACAGGAGATTGACGCATGAGCCAGGAACGCTACGGCATCCGCCGCTTCGCATTGCTCAACACCGCCGGCTACAGCCTTGGCCTGTTCCCGCTGGAGCACCCGCTGTCGGTGTACGGCGCCAACAACCTGGGTAAATCGGCGTCGATCAACGCCCTGCAGTTCCCTATCCTGGCGCGCATGTCGGACATGAGCTTCGGCAAGTACAGCCTCGAGCAGTCGCGCCGCTTCTACTTTGCCAGCGACACCTCGTACATTCTCTGCGAACTGAGCCTGCCCCACGGCCCGCACGTGATCGGCGTGGTCGGGCGCGGCCCGGGTGGCGGTTTCGGCCACCAGTTCTTCGCCTACAAAGGCGAACTGGACCTGGCCCACTACCAGAAAAACGACACCTGCCTACGCCAGAAAGAGCTGTTCACCAACCTCGAGCGCCTTGGCATCAAGGCTTATGAAGTGAAGCCGGACGAACTGCGCCGGTTGCTGGTTGGCGGCCACACCTCGGTGCCGCTGGACCTGACCATGATCCCGCTGCGCTCCACCAGCGAACAAAGCCTGAAAACCTTCCGCGCGCTGTTCATCAACCTGCTGCACATGCGCGAAATCACCGCGGCCAAGCTCAAGCAGCTGTTCCTCGACGCGTTCGAGCACAGCCTGCGTTCAGGCAGCGTCGACTACATCGCGGCGTGCGAAGAGGCCTTCCGCGACGTACGCCGCATGGAGCAGGACTACAACGCCCTGGTTGCTGCCGGCCCACTGGTCGAGGCCCTGGCTGGTGGTGTTGCCCAGCGCGACATCCTGCGCGGCAAGCTGCACCGCATTTCGCCTGTGCTCGACACCCTGCTGGGCACCTGGCAGGAATACGCCATGGCGCGCAAGGAAGAGCTGGTCATCCAGTCCGAGCACTACCGTGGCGAGCAGGACCGCCTGCAGAACGATCAGCGCGGCGGTACCCAGGAACTGATGCGCCTGGAACGTGAAATCACCGGTATCCAGCGTTGGCTGGGCGAGCTGTCGGTGCTCAAGCACCGCTTCGCCCTGGTCGATGACGTCAAGGTGCTGGAGCAGCAGTTGCTGGCGGCCAAGGACGCCCACGACGAACTGGCCGGCGCCCTGGCCCAGTCGCGGCAGTTCAGTGCCGAAGACCTGGACGAGCGCGTACGCGACCTGGAAAAACGCCTGAAGCAGGTCAAGCAGCAGCTGGACCACGCCGACAACAACAGCTACGCCCGCCTGCGCGAAGAGTTCTCGCAGCAGGACGTCGACCGCCTGATGCGCCTGTTCAACGGCGCACTGTTCAGCCTGCCGCTGGGCGACCGTGGCATCGAGCTGGACGACAGCGACCTGTGGGTGAAAACGCTGGAAGCGGTGCTGGATGGCTTCAAGGGCGAACGTTTCGAAGCCCCGGGCCTGGCCATCGACTTGACCCACATCGACCCGCCGGCACTGCAAGCCCTGGCGGACCGCGCCGCCCTGCGCGACCAGAAAGAGCGCCTGGAAAAAGAGCTGAAGCAGCTCAAGACCCAGCAAGCCGTGGCCGCCGACCGCTCCGCCTCCAAAGCGCAGACCGAAACCCTGTACCAGGAAGTGCTGGATGCGCAGAAAGCGCTGGAGGACTTCCGCCGCAGCCAAACCCTGGCCGCCGAAGAGCCCGAGAAGCTGGAACAGCTGTCGCAACTGGAAGCCGCCCAGGACGAACTCAAGCGCTCCAGCGATGCCTTCACCGAGCGTGTCCAGCAGCTGTCGGCCAAGCTGCAGCTGGTCGGTAGGCAGCTTGGTGACCTGGAGTCCAAGCAGCGCACCCTGGAAGACGCCCTGCGTCGTCGCCAACTGCTACCGGCCGACCTGCCCTACGGCACGCCGTTCATGGAAGCCATCGACGACTCGATGGACAACCTGCTGCCGCTGCTTAACGACTACCAGGACAGCTGGCAAGGCCTGCAACGTGTGGATAACCAGATCGAGGCGCTGTACGCCCAGGTGCGCCTGAAAGGCGTGGCCAAGTTCGACAGCGAAGACGACATGGAACGCCGCCTGCAGTTGCTGGTGAACGCTTATGCGCACCGAACCGACGAGGCCCTGACCCTGGCCAAGGCCCGCCGCGCTGCAGTCACCGACATCGCCCGTACCCTGCGCAACATCCGCAGCGACTACGACAGCCTCGAGCACCAGCTGGCCTTGTTCAACCGCGAGATCAACAAGCGCCAGGTGTCCAACCTGGAAAGCTTCCGTGTGGTACTGGCGCCGAACAAGGAAGCGCTCAAGCACATCGACCAGATCATCCACAGTGCCGGCCAGTACGAAGAAGGCGAAACCCTGTCGGTGTTCGACCTGACCCAAAGTGCCGATCAGGACAACAAGAACGAAGAGGCCAAGGAATACCTGGCACGCCTGGTGGCAGCCAACCACAACCAGTTGGGCCTCAAGGACCTGTTCGAGCTGGCGTTCGAGATCACCAAGGTCAACGGCCAGCCGATCATCCACGCCGACATCGACGGCGCAGCGTCCAACGGCACCACCATGACCATCAAGGCGCTGACCAACATGTACCTGTTGCTGCACCTGATGGACCGCGACCTGGCCGGTCGCATTCGCCTGCCGTACTACCTGGACGAAGCGGCGGACATCGACGAACGCAACCAGGCGGCACTGCTGGAAACCAGCCTGCAGCTGGGCTTCGTGCCGATTCTGGCGAGCGTGAAGCCGCAGGTATCGGCACGCGTGGCGATCGACCTGGAAGGTGGCAGCGGGCCAAACGGCATCTACATCGACGAGGCGGACTGGAAGTTCATCAGCCGGCTGGATGAAGTGAAGGCGGTTGTGCGTGAGGATCAGGCCGAGGAATTGGCCTGATATCGGTGTGATAGGGCCGCTCCTACAGGGATATGTGCTCCCCTGTAGGAGCGACCTTGTGTCGCGAAAGGAGGCCGAAGGCCTCCCGGCAATCTACCAGGCTATCAATGAGCCCAAGGCAAGATCGGTATCGCGGTCACCGCATTCTGCGGGCTGCCTTCGATCATGCGGTCGCTGTACACCAGGTACACCAGCGTATTGCGCTTCTTGTCCAAAAAGCGCACCACCTGCATGGTCTTGAACACCAGCGAGGTGCGTTCCTTGAACACTTCCTCGCCATCCTTCAACTCACCCTTGAAGTTGATCGGCCCGACCTGACGGCAGGCAATCGACGCCTCCGCACGGTCTTCCGCCAGCCCCAAGCCACCCTTCATGCCGCCAGTCTTGGCCCGTGACAGGTAGCAGGTCACGCCCTCGACCTTGGGATCGTCAAACGCTTCGACCACAATGCGGTCGTTCGGCCCAAGGAACTTGAAGACCGTGGACACCTGGCCGACTTCCTCGGCCCCGGCCAGCATTGGCAGTGCCAGCGCTGCCACGGCAATCACCCGCTTGAACAGGCTCATACCAGCACCAGATTGTCGCGGTGTACCAGCTCAGGCTCGGCGCTGTAGCCAAGAATCGACTCGATCGCGTCCGAGGGCTGGCCAATGATCTTCTGCGCCTCCAGGGCGCTGTAGTTGGCAAGGCCGCGGGCCACCTCGATACCGTCCGGGCCAACGCACACCACCATCTCGCCACGACGGAAGCTGCCCTGCACGGTCTTCACACCTACCGGCAACAGGCTCTTGTTGGCCTGGCGCAGTGCCTGCACGGCACCGGCATCCAGCACCAGGGTGCCACGGGTCTGCAGGTGGCCGGCCAGCCATTGCTTGCGCGCAGCGAGCATGCCGCGCTCGGGCGACAACAGGGTGCCCAGGCGCTCACCCGCCTTGAGGCGATCCAGCACGCGCTCGATGCGGCCACCGATGATGATGGTGTGGGCACCGGAACGGGCGGCCAGGCGCGCAGCGCGCAGCTTGGTCTGCATGCCGCCACGGCCCAGGGCGCCCCCGGTACCACCGGCCACGGCGTCCAGCGACGGGTCGTCGGCACGGGCTTCGTAGATCAGCTGAGCTTCGGGGTTGTTGCGCGGGTCGGCGTCGAACATGCCATCGCGGTCGGTGAGGATCACCAGCAGGTCGGCCTCGACCAGGTTGGCCACCAGTGCCGCGAGGGTGTCGTTGTCGCCAAAGCGGATTTCATCGGTGACCACGGTGTCGTTTTCGTTGATCACCGGCACCACACCCAGGTCGACCAAGGTGCGCAAGGTGCTGCGGGCGTTCAGGTAACGTTTGCGGTCGGACAGGTCGTCATGGGTCAGCAGGATCTGCGCGGTGTGCTTGCCGTGTTCGCCAAAGCTCGACTCCCAGGCCTGCACCAGGCGCATCTGGCCGAGCGAGGCAGCCGCCTGCAGCTCGTTCATCGCGCTCGGTCGCGTGGTCCAGCCCAGCTGGCTCATGCCGGCAGCCACAGCCCCGGAGGAGACCAGTACCAACTCCACGCCTGCCTCACGCAGCGCGACCATCTGCTCGACCCAAACGGCCATGGCACCGCGGTCGAGGCCCTTGCCATCGGCGGTCAGCAGAGCACTGCCAATCTTCACGACCCAGCGCTTGGCGCCCGTCACCTTGCTTCGCATCTTCTTCCAACCTATGTCGAATCTGTAGATACCGTGGATACAAAAACGCCGCTCCAGAGAGCGGCGTTTAGTGTACTGCAACCGGTCAGTCGCGCACGTAAATGATTTCCGGGCCGTCTTCGTCGTCCTCGAAATCATCATCCCAACCGTCATCGTCGCCGATGTCGTGCACGCTCTTGACGCCAGTACGGCGCAGGGTACGCGCGTCGTCCAGGGCCTGCAGCTGGGCACGGGCTTCGTCTTCGATGCGCTGGTCGAGGTCGGCCAGCTCTTCGGCGTAGGCCGGGTCGTTGGCCAGGCGATCGGCGCGGTCTTCGAGGTAGCGCATCAGGTCATGGCTGAGCTTGTCGGTACCCTGCTTGGAGATAGCCGAGATCACGTAGACCGGGCCTTCCCACTCGAGGCGATCAATCACTTCCTGAACACGTTCATCACGCTCGTCGTCCATGACCATGTCCGACTTGTTCAGTACCAGCCAACGCTCACGCTCGGCCAGCGACGGGCTGAAGCGGGTCAGCTCGTTGACGATGACTTCGGCGGCATCGGCCGGGCTGCTTTCATCCAGCGGCGCGATATCCACCAGGTGCAGCAGTACGCGAGTACGCGCCAGGTGCTTGAGGAAGCGGATACCCAGGCCGGCACCCTCGGAAGCGCCTTCGATCAGGCCGGGGATGTCGGCGATGACGAAGCTCTTCCAGCGGTCGACGCTGACCACGCCCAGGTTTGGCACCAGGGTGGTGAACGGGTAGTCGGCCACTTTCGGCTTGGCGGCCGAGACCGAGCGAATGAAGGTACTCTTGCCGGCGTTCGGCAGGCCCAGCAGGCCGACGTCGGCCAACACCTTCATTTCCATCTTCAGGTCACGCTGGTCACCCGGTTTGCCTGGGGTGGTCTGGCGCGGCGCACGGTTGGTGCTGGACTTGAAGCGGGTGTTGCCCAGGCCGTGCCAGCCGCCTTGTGCAACCATCAGCTTCTGGCCAGGGGTAACCAGGTCACCGATCACTTCCTGGGTCGAGGCGTCAATCACGGTGGTGCCGACCGGCACGCGCAGGAACAGGTCTTCACCCTTCTTGCCAGTGCAGTCGGTGCTGCCGCCGTTGGAGCCGCGCTGGGCTTCGTGGTGACGGGTGTAGCGGTAGTCGACCAGGGTGTTCAGGTTTTCGTCGGCAACCATGTACACCGAGCCACCATCACCGCCGTCACCGCCGTTGGGGCCACCGTTCTCGATGAATTTCTCGCGACGGAAGCTCATGCAACCGTTGCCGCCGTCACCGGCTTTGACCCGAATCGATACTTCGTCAACAAACTTCATTAAAACCGCCTCTCGTCGGCAGACGAGCTGAATGACTCAAAACATGAGGCTCTTGCAAAAATGAGCGCGGCGGCCCCGTACGACCGTAGAAACCAACGCCGGCAACCCAGACAAACAGCTTTGCAAGAGGCTCACCACAAACGAAAAAGCCCCGTCGCATGACGGGGCTTCTGGAGCGACGTCGCGATTAAGCGGCGACGATGCTCACGTAACGGCGCATGAACTCGCCTTTCTTCTCGAACTTGATCACGCCTTCGATCTTGGCGAACAAGGTGTGGTCCTTGCCCATGCCAACGCCGTAGCCAGCGTGGAATTCGGTGCCGCGCTGACGGACGATGATGTTGCCTGGCTTGATAACCTGGCCGCCATACATCTTCACGCCAAGGCGTTTAGATTCTGAGTCGCGACCGTTACGAGTACTACCACCAGCCTTCTTGTGAGCCATGGTTCAATTCTCCAAATAAATTCAGGGGATCTAGGGGATTAAGCCTGGATGCCGGTGATTTTGATCTCGGTGAACCACTGGCGGTGGCCCATACGCTTCATGTGGTGCTTACGACGACGGAACTTGATGATGCGAACCTTGTCGTGGCGGCCTTGCGAAACGACTTCGGCCACTACTTTAGCGCCAGCAACAACTGGAGCACCGATGGTGACTTCTTCACCGTTGGCGACCAGCAGAACGCGATCGAAGGTCACGGATTCGCCAGTGGCGACTTCCAGTTTTTCGATCTTGAGGAATTCACCTTCAGCGACTTTGTACTGCTTGCCGCCGGTAACGATTACTGCGTAAGACATGGTATTTCTCCGATAATCCTGCTCACCCAGCGCTTTATATGATGAGTATTGGCTGGCATGGCTGCACAGGGCTGGAACGGCCCGGCGCAATTGCGTAAGGCAGGTGCTGCCCAGGAAGTTAGGGTGCGCGATTGTACGCAACCGCGGTTTTGCTTGCAAGTACCGCCCCCGGCCAGCTGGCACCGCGCCTTGACACACCGGGACCCGCGACCTAGCATGCCGCGCAACCTCACTGGAGCAGCCGATGCAACCCCAAACCTTCTACCGCGCGGTGGCTGATGATTTCAGCGCCGTCGACGAGATCATCAAGAAGCAGCTGACCTCGCGCGTGCCGCTGGTATCGAAGATCGGCGACTATATCACGTCGGCCGGTGGCAAGCGCCTGCGTCCCCTGCTGGTACTGCTGTGTGGCAAGGCCCTGGGCCGTGAAGGCGACGACCTGCGCCTGCTGGCCGCCACCATTGAATTCCTGCACACCGCCACCCTGCTGCACGACGACGTGGTCGACATGTCCGGCATGCGCCGTGGCCGCTCCACCGCCAATGCCCTGTGGGGCAATGCGCCGAGCGTATTGGTGGGTGACTTCCTTTATTCGCGCTCGTTCGAAATGATGGTCGAACTGGGCTCGATGCCGGTCATGCAGATCCTCTCCAAGGCCACCCGGGTGATTGCCGAGGGTGAAGTGCTGCAGCTGTCGCGGGTACGCGACGCCAGCACCACCGAGGAGGTCTACATGGAGGTGATTCGCGGCAAGACCGCGATGCTGTTCGAAGCCTCGACCCACAGCGCCGCAGCGCTGGCCGAAGCCACTGATGAGCAGCGCGAAGCCCTGCGCACCTTCGGCGACCACCTGGGCGTGGCCTTCCAACTGGTCGACGACCTGCTGGACTACAAGGGTGACTCGCAAACCCTGGGCAAGAACGTCGGTGACGACCTGGCCGAAGGCAAGCCTACCCTGCCGCTGATCTACACCATGCGCGAAGGCACTGCCGAGCAGGCCGCACTGGTTCGCCAGGCGATCCAGAAGGGTGGCCTGGAGGATCTGGAGCAGATTCGCGTGGCGGTCGAAGAGTCCGGCGCGCTGAAGTACACCGCAGAGCTGGCGCGTGATTATGTGAAGCGTGCCATTGCATGCCTCGAAGTACTGCCAGCCAGCGAATACCGGGATGCGCTGGTTGAGCTGAGCGAGTTTGCGGTCGCGCGTACTCACTGACAGACAGAGTCGTCTTCATTCGCGGGCAAGCCCGCTCCTACAAGGACTGCGCCGCCTGTAGGAGCGGGCTTGCCCGCGATGCTTTTGTCCGGACATAATCACTTCTGGAAAAATACCTTTTACAATGTGGGCTTTTAACCGCCCGTCTGTTTGTTTGAGGATCCGAAGTGAGCACTCTGCCACCCTGCCCAAAATGCAACTCCGAATACACCTATGAGGATGGCACTCAGCTGATCTGCCCTGAATGCGCCCACGAGTGGTCGGCCAGCGGCGATGCCGAGGCCAGCGACGAGGTGGTGAAAAAGGACTCGGTCGGCAACATCCTGCAGGACGGCGACACCGTCACCGTGATCAAGGACCTCAAGGTCAAAGGTTCGTCCCTGGTGGTCAAGGTTGGCACCAAGGTCAAAAACATCCGCCTGTGTGACGGCGACCACGATATCGACTGCAAAATCGACGGTATCGGCGCCATGAAGCTGAAGTCCGAATTCGTGCGCAAAGTCTGATTACACAAAAATCCGCCAATTGGTGCTTGCTATTTTGATAATAAGAATTATTCTCACTGGGACCGCTTTCCAAGGAGAATAGCCATGACTTATCTGATCGACGCCTGGCTGGACCGCCCTCACCCCTACCTGCGCATTCTTCATCGGGAAACCGGCGAAGTGTGTGCGGTGCTTGAACAAGATGCACTCGACGAATTGCGTGACCAGGGCGACCTGGACATGAGCGGGTTGAATTCGAGTGAACCTGGGGTACTGAAGGAATTGGTGCGGAACTTGTTTCTGTTCTGCTATGCGCGGGCATTGCGCCCGATGGGGACAGATTGGAATTGAGGCCAGCAGGGCTGGCCTCTTCGCGAGCAAGCCCGCTCCCACAGCGACCGCGCAAGGTTTGAGTTCTGCGCAATACCTGGAGGAGCGGGCTTGCCCGCGAATGGGCCGCAATGCGGCCCCGAGGGCATTACAGAACGTCGAGCAACTCGACGTCGAACACCAGTACGCTGTGCGGCGGGATGCTGCCAACGCCTTGGGCACCGTAAGCCAGCTCGCTCGGCACGTACAGGCGCCATTTGCTGCCAGCGTTCATCAGCTGCAGGGCTTCGGTCCAGCCAGCGATCACACCACCAACCGGGAATTCAGCCGGCTGGCCGCGCTCGTAGGAGCTGTCGAACACGGTGCCGTCGATCAGGGTGCCGTGGTAGTGCGTACGCACGTTGCTTTCGCGGGTCGGCTTGGCGCCTTCACCTGCGGTCAGTACTTCGAACTGCAGGCCCGAAGCCAGGGTGGTGATGCCATCACGCTTGGCGTTTTCGGCCAGGAATTCCTTGCCAGCGCCAGCAGCGGCTTCAGCCTTGGCGGCCGCTTCGGCTTGCATGATGTCACGGATCACTTTGAAGCTGGCCGACAGGTCGGCTTCGCTGACGCGGCTGTCGGCGCCGTTGAAGGCGTCGGTCAGGCCGGCCAGGATGGCTTCCAGGCTGACGCCTGGTGGCGGGTTGTCGCGCAGCTGGCCGCCCAGCTGACGGCCGATACCGTAGCTGACGCGCGTTTCGTCGGTGGACAGATTGAGTTCGGACATTGTCGTGCTCCACTGCAGGGCGCAGTGCAGCCGCGCCCTTGATGAAAAGGGCGAGCAGCCTAGCACACTGGGGCGCGGCGAGCAGCTACCAGGCCGAGCGTTGGGAGATCGGCACCTTCAGGTCTTCTTCCGGGTGCGTACCCATGCCGCACATTTCGTCCTGCACCGACCAATGCACCAGGTTCATCGAGACCATGGGGATGGTTTGCAGCAACTTGCGCGCATCTTCCACCGAGTGCACGCGCAAGCGTTCACCACGGGTATCGGACAGAGGGTGAGCGTGGCCTTTGACCCGGGCCTCGAGCAGGTAGTCACCGCCTTCGATGGCGATCAGGTTCAGTTCGTCGACATGGCCAGCCCTGGCCTCGGTGTTGAGCTGATGCAGGTTCATGAGAGCACCTCGCGATGAGAACCACGCATGAGTGCTCATTTTTTCTACAGGCCAGCCGAAAGCACAAGCCAGAAACAACACCGCCCGTCCGTTTTGCAACGGACGGGCGGTGAATGCAGCAACCTGGCTTAGTGCTTGGTCAGCTTGTCCAGGTAGCCCATGCAAAACGCCGAGATCACGAAGGTCATGTGGATGATCACGTACCACATCAGGTAATCGGTGGAGATGTTCTGCGCATCCATGAACACCCGCAGCAGGTGAATCGACGAAATCGCCACGATCGATGCGGCAACTTTCATCTTCAGCGACGAAGAGTCCATCTTGCCGAGCCAGTTGAGCTTTTCCTTGCTTTCGTCGATGTCCAGTTGCGAAACGAAGTTCTCGTACCCGGAGATCATCACCATGACCAGCAGGCCACCCACCAGCGACATGTCGATCAGCGACAAGATCACCAGGATCAGGTCGGCTTCGCTCAGGGCGAAGACGTTGGGCAGGACATGGACCACTTCCTGGAAGAATTTCAGTGCCAGGGCCAGCAAGCCAAGGGACAGGCCGAAGTAGATCGGGGCGAGCAGCCAGCGCGAGGCATACATCGCGTTTTCGAGGATACGTTCCATGAAGTTCAGGACTCATCAGGTGACTAAAAATCGACGGCGAGTATAGCCAGCCACCTGTTACAGCAAAAGCCCGGTGAACGGGGGGCTGCTTTACAGCCCCGGCAATCGTTCAGGTCTCTGGATGAAACTGGTAATCCCCAAGATTACGGCACCGCTCGCCATTGATCCGCCGTAACTGCGCCTGCAAATGCAAACACCAGATCTGCGGGTCTTCGGCCACCTGGTACCCATGCAAGGTCAGGCTGTCGACGATGGCATTGAGCACCGATTCGGCCACCAGCGGCCCATGAAACGGCCCCTGCGCCTTGATCGCGGAAGGTTGTTCACCGGCCATGCCGGCGGCGAACAGCAACGTCCACATGCCGTTGTCCCCGGCCAGTGGGCGGATGCTGCATTCGATGCGGGTCACCAGGCCCAGGCACTGGCGTGTGAGGCTGAGGTTGCGCATGGCCGCGTCCCCTCCAAAAAGCCTTGTTCAGCCTGAACCTCAGGCTGTTTCCATCCTGAACCTGATACCGTCCTTAAGTTCCAGCATAGAAGAACAGTACAGAAAGATGGAAAACCGGCGCTGAACGGTAGCACATCGCCGCCAGCGCCAGTTTATTGACTCAAGCCGGTTTGGCCTTGGCAATCACCTCTTCCAGGTGTTCCTTTTCTGCCTTCTCGATTTCTTCTTCGCTGATCATCTCGGCAATTTCACGCAGGCGCTCCACCACCCGAGCATTGACGCTGCCCTCGGTGAACAGCCCCTTGTCGTCGAGCACCCCGGCCTCCTCGCCCACCAGCAGGCTCAGCGCCTCATCAGCCTGGCTGACCGCATAGACGTGGAACATGCCGTTCTCCACGGCCTGCAGCACGCGCTCATCAAGCATCAGGGTGGCAACGTTGGCACGCGGAATGATCACCCCCTGCTCGCCCGTCAGGCCTCGCGCCTCGCAGAGGCGGAAGAAGCCCTCGATCTTCTCGTTGACCCCGCCCACTGCCTGCACTTCACCAAACTGGTTGATGGAACCAGTGATAGCGAAACACTGCTTGAGCGGCGTGCGCGACAAGGCTGAAATCAGCGTGCAGGCTTCGCCCAGCGAGGCGCTGTCACCGTCCACGTAGCCGTAGGACTGTTCCAGGGCGATGCTCGCGGAAATCGCCAGCGGGAATTCCTGGGCATAGCGGCTGCCCAGATAACCGGTAAGGATCATCACGCCTTTGGAGTGGATCGGCTGGCCAAGGTTGACCTCACGCTCGATGTCGACAATGCCGCTGCCGCCTGGGTACACAGTGGCCGAAATACGTGCCGGCATACCGAACGCCGAGTCGCCCACCTCCAGCACCGTGAGGCCGTTGCACTTGCCGATTGCAGCACCTTCGGTATCGATGAGGATGATGCCGGCGAGCATGTCGTCCAGCACCCGCTGCGACACACGCCCGGTGCGGGTGGCCTTGGCCTTGAGCGCACGCTCGATGTGGCCGGCGTCGGTCATTTCGTCACTGGCCAGCTGGCGAATGAAATCAGCCTCGCTCACCAACTGGAACAGGTCGCCGATACGCGCCGACAGGCGCGACTGGTTTTCAGCCAGGCGAGCGCTGTAGGTGGCCAGGCGCGCCACGGCGTCGCTGGTCAGCGGCGCCATGCCCTCTTCGTTGGTGCGGGTGCGCAACAGCTGGGCGAACTGCTCCAGGTTCTCGTCGACCATCGGCATGTCTTCGTCGAAGTCCACCAGCACGCGGAACATCTCCTGGAAGTCCGGGTCGTGGTCCTGCAGCGCGTAGTACAGCTGGCGCGAGCCGATGATCACCAGTTTGACGTTGAGCGGAATCATCTGCGGCTGCAGGCTGACCGTGGCGACACGGCCCAGTTCACCGATCGGCGACTCCATCTTCAGCTTGCGCGACTGCAGTGCACGCTTGAGCGCATCCCAAACGAACGGCTCGCCCAGCATCTTCTCGGCTTCAAGAATCAAGAAGCCACCGTTGGCACGGTGCAGCGCGCCTGGGCGCAGTTGGCGATAGGAGGTGTACAGCGCGCCTTGGTCGGTGCTGTATTCGATACGGCCGAACAGGTTGTCATAGGTCGGATGCGGCTCGAACACCACCGGCGCGCCGCCGGCTGCGTGATGGCCCACCACCAGGCTGGGCGCGTACTGCTCTTCGAGCAGCTTGCGGGCCACGGCGTCGGTCTTGCTGTCATCCACCAGTTGCTCGACCACGGTACGCAGCAGGTTCAACTGCACCGATTGCAGGTATGCGCAGACCGCCGCGTTCTCGGCGTACTTTTCCGACAGCGGCGCCAACAGCGGCTGCAGCGCCAGGGTGATGGTTTCTTCGTTCAGCTGGCGCAGTTGGTTGTTCGACTCGCGCTTCCACTGCGGCAAGCTGGCCAGCTCTTCGTTCAGCTGTTCCTCGAGCAAGGCAATGTCTTCGTGGAACTGCTCGCGTACCGCTTCCGGCAACTGGGCGAACTCGGCTTCATCCAGCGCCTTGCCATCGGCCATCGGCGTGAAGGCGACGTTGCTGGCATCGCGATACAAGGCCACGTCTTTTTCCAGCGATGCGCGCTCTATCACGTCCAGGGCGCGGTCATAGCGCTGGTTGAAGGCACGGTCGATAGCACCCTTCTTCTGCTGATAGGACGGGTGTTCGAAAACGGCAGGAAACGTGGACAGCAGGTTGTCGATCAACCCGCCCATGTCGCTGATGAACTCGGCGGCGCTCCCAGACGGCAGCTCCAGTGCCCGTGGCTCACGGGTGTCGTCGAAGTGGTTGACGTAGACCCAGTCGGCCGGGGTCTGCTGGCGCTTGCCCTCGGCCTTGAGGTAGCGCTTGACGAACGAGAAGCGCCCGGTACCGGGCTCACCCATTACATACACGTTGTAACCAGGGCGCGGCATGGCCACGCCAAACTGCAGGGCCTCGACAGCACGCTCCTGGCCCAGGACTCCGCGAAACGGCTCCAGATCGTCGGTATTGGTAAAGGCAAACTGCTCGGGGGAGAAACGCCGGGTCAGGGCTTCAGGCGCGAGACGCAGGCGCGCAGCGACAGGATCGGGCATTGGGTTTCCTTACTTCGGCGGGCAGATGACCAGCATTCTGGCGCTGCCCCAGCGCGCCTTGCAAGGCTCTACGGGACTTTAATATCGCGGCAGGTCTTAGCCCGTGCAGGTCATGTAACAGCAAATTTTTCGCAATCAACAACGCAACCTTTAGATCGTGCCTAAACTCCAAGCTGCGCGGGTGGGTGAAAAGCTTTCCCGACCTGGCAACCGAGTTGCCAGAAACCCTGACCCTTGGTTAAGACAAAGAGAACAAATGCTATGAAACGGATTCTTCTGGGTACTCTGTTCACCGTGGTCTCGCTGAACGCCATGGCCGAAGCGCCTGGCGGCCCGAACTGCGGCTGGGGCAACATGCTGTTCGAAGGCCAGCGCGGCACGCCGGCACACTTCCTGGCTTCCACCACAAACGGCACCTCCGGTAACGCCACCTTCGGCATGACCTCCGGCACCAACGGCTGCTCGACCAAGGCTTCGCTGACCTACGGCGGCAAGTCCTGGTTCGCCATGAACGGCATGATGAACGAGCTGTCCGAAGACATGGCCATGGGCCAGGGCGAAGCACTGACCACCTATGCCGTCGTCCTTGGTGTGGCCCCGGAAGACCGCGGCTACTTCAACTCGGTCACCCACCAGCACTTCAACCAAATCTTCAGCAGCGCCGACGTCACTGCCGAAACGGTTCACAGCAACACCCTGGCCGTTCTGAAAAGCGACCCACGCCTGGCCAAATACGCCACCGAGGCCTAAGCACAGCTGCTCCCGCCCCACCCGGGGCGGGTTTCGCCTTTTTCGGCATCGTTTAGAAGTAGTTGCCCGATATGCTCAAACGCCTCGCTGCCCTGGCGCTGTGTGCCTGCGCCCCCGTACAAGCCGCGCCCGTGCTGGATCAAGGCCGTCTCCAGCAACTGGCCAATACCCCTTACTGGCTCGCCATTGGTCACTACGAAACCGCCAAGCTCGGCGGCTGGCGCAGTTATGTGGACGATGATGCGTTCTTCCTCGCCGAGGACGGTGCGCATCACCCCGACCAGGAGCTGAAGGCCACGGTCGACGCGCTGTATGCCCCGGCCAGCCTCGGCGACAAGCACGCCCAATGCGTATTCCCGGCGCGTACCCGCTGGCTGCGCGAACAACTCGACCTGCAAGGCTTGCCGCAACCGGACTGCCAGGAATTCAAGACCTGGTACCAGTCGATCGACCCGCACAGCGCCGCGCTGATCTTCCCGGCAGCTTACCTGAACAGCCCGTCGTCGATGTTCGGCCACACGCTGCTGCGCATCGACCAGTCCACCACCCGCAGCGACGACACCACCCTGCTGAGCTACGCGATCAATTTCGGTGCCTACATCGAAGGCAGCGACAACAGCATCCTGTACGCCTGGAAAGGCCTGATGGGGGGCTACCCAGGGCTGTTCGCGCTGATGCCCTACCAGGAAAAACTCTCCGAATACCGCAGCCTGGAAAACCGCGACCTGTGGGAGTACCAGCTGGACCTGACACCCGAGGAAACCGGGCGCATGGTCGAGCACGTGTGGGAGCTGAAGCAGATCCAGTTCGACTACTTCTTCTTCGATGAAAACTGCTCGTATCGCCTACTGGAGCTGCTGCAAGTGGCCCGGCCGAGCCTGGACCTGACGTCACAGTTTCCGCTAACCGCCATTCCCACCGACACCGTGAAAGCCGTGAAGCAGTCCGGCCTGGTCGCCAGTGAGACTTACCGCCCCTCTCGCGAGCGCGAGTTGCTGGCCCGTGCCGAGCCGCTTGACCACAACGAAAAACGCCAGGTACTGGCGGCAAGCGCCGACACCGCGCAGCTGCAAAGCGCCGAGTTCAAGGCCCTGCCCCGCGAACGCCAGGCGCTGGTGCAAGATGCGGCGTATCGCCTGGAGCGGTACCGGGCCAATGGCCAGGAACGCGACCCCGGCCAGGCCAAACGCAGCTTCGAGCTGCTGCGGGCAATCAACGGCAACCCACCGCCGCCCCTGCAAATCGAACGCCCCGGCCTGCCCGAGGATGGTCATGACTCGCGCACTTGGCAGTTGGGCGTGGGCACCCGTGAAGACCGTGCCTACGCTGAATACGGCCTGCGCATGGCCTACCACGACCTGAATGACAACGCCTATGGCTTCCCGCTGGGCGCGCAGATCGAAATTTTGCAACTGAAGGTGCGCCAGTACGAAGGCAACGATTGGCAGGTACAACGGCTGGACCTGGCCACCATTCGCTCACTGACGCCACGCAACGAGCTGCTCAAGCCCTGGTCATGGCAGGTGGCTGGTGGGCTGGAGCGGGTGCCGGGCAAGCACGATGACGAGGTGCTGGTGAGCCATGTGAACGGCGGCGCCGGTGGCACCTGGCAGCTGGCCGACGGTTTGTTGGGCTTTGCCCTGGGCACGGTGCGGGTCGAGCATCACAATGACTTCGCCCAGTTCATCGCCCCAGCGGCGGGGTTCAACGGCGGCCTGCTGTGGCGCAACGGCTTGGGCAACATGACGCTGGAGGCCAAGGGCGACTACTTCACCAATGGCGAAGTGCGGCGCAGCGTGAGCCTGAACCAGCAATGGGAAATCAGCCAGAACCTTGGGCTGCGGTTGAGTGCTTCGCGCGAATTCAGCCATTTGGCTACCGCGCAGAACGAGGTGATGCTGGAACTGAAGTGGTATCACTACTAGCGGGTCGGGCCTGCGCGCTTTTTGTAGGAGCGGCCTTGTGTCGCGATCGGGCCGCAGAGCGGCCCCAGCAATATTTGCATCATCGCTGAAATCCCGGGGCCGCTTTGCGGCCCGATCGCGACACAAGGCCGCTCCTACAGACAGCGCGTCAGGCTGAAAGCTGAGTATCCCAACCAACTCTTTGACACTGTTTTGACACCTCCCCGACAAATCGCCACCTAGACTTTCCACCATCAACGGGAGGGTCTGGTGGTTATGTCGCGGTACTGGTTCGGCGTGTGCATTGCGTTGTTGCTGTCAGGTTGCGAAACCACCCACGAGCAGATGGTCAACCATGGTTATCCCCCGGCCTATGCCGATGGCTTTCAGGACGGCTGCAGCAGCGGTCGCCAGGCGGCCGGGCTGATGGTGGGCGGGTTCAACAAAAACGTGCCGCGCTACCTGCACGAGCGCCAGTACGAAACCGGCTGGGACGACGGCTTCCGCCAGTGCCACGCCATGCAGAACAGTGAAGAACAGCGCGAGTACCACGAGCGCTTCTGGGACCAGCGCGACCGCGAGTGGGAGCAGGAAAAGGACCGTGGTGCCGCCAAGGCCTATCGCCACGACTGAGTCGCAAACGGACATCCCTTGAAACCGGCAGCCTGCCATGATGGTCTCCTGCACAAGGAGCCCCCGCATGAGCCGAGCATTCGTCAACGAAGACCAGGCCGCCGCCCAGGCCGACCAGCCGGTCGAGCGACGCATCAGCGAACAACCCAACTACGTCACTGCCAGCGGACTGCAGCAGTTACAGGCGCGCGTGGCCGAGCTGAATGCCTTGCGCAGTGAACTGCTGGCACAAGGTGAGCGTGGCGACAAGCAGCGGCTGGCCGATACCGAGCGCGACCTGCGCTATTTCAGCGCGCGGGTACAGAGTGCCCAAGTGGTGCCGGCGGCGGCTTCTCGCAGCAAGGTGCAGATTGGTAGCCGGGTGCGGTTCGTGGATGCGCAGGACCAGGAGCATGTGGTGCGACTGGTAGGCGAGGATGAAGCGGATGCTGGGCGTGGATTGATTAACTGGGGGTCGCCGTTGGGGCGGGCTTTGCTGGGTGCGGGGCCTGGGGATGAAGTGGTTTGGCGGCGGCCGGTGGGGGATCAGGTGATCGAGATACTTGAAATTGAGGGTGAAAGCTGAGGGCCCTGGGGGCTGCTTTGCAGCCCTTTCGCGACACAAGGCCGCTCCTACAAGATTGCGCGATCATTCAGGTTGTCGCGGTCCCCTGTAGGAGCGGCCTTGTGTCGCGAAAGGGCCGCAAAGCGGCCCCCTGTAGGAGCGGCCTTGTGTCGCGAAAGGGCCGCAAAGCGGCCCCCAGCAGCCTCAGATCAGACGACGCCCTGAGCCAGCATCGCATCGGCCACTTTCACAAAGCCTGCGATGTTCGCACCTTTGACGTAGTTGATACGGCCATCGGCTTCTTCACCGTAGTGCACGCATGCATGGTGAATCGACTGCATGATGTTGTGCAGCTTGCTGTCCACTTCACCGGCAGTCCACAGCAGGCGCATGGCGTTCTGCGACATTTCCAGGCCCGATACGGCCACGCCACCGGCGTTGGAGGCCTTGCCCGGGGCGTACAGGATGCCGGCGTCCAGGAAGATATCCACAGCTTCCAGGGTGGTCGGCATGTTGGCGCCTTCAGCCACGCAGATGCAGCCGTTACGCAGCAGCGTGCGGGCGTCTTCGGCGCCCAGTTCATTCTGCGTGGCGCACGGCAGGGCGATGTCGCACGGCAGGCTCCATGGGGTCTGGCCTTTGCGGAACTCCAGGCCGAACTGCCCTGCCAGCTCGCTGATGCGGCCACGCTTGACGTTCTTCAGCTCCATCAAGGCGTCCCACTGGGCATCGGTCAAGCCGGCTTCAGCGTACAAGGTGCCTTCGGAGTCAGACAGCGAGATCACCTTGCCGCCCAGGTCCATGACCTTGCGCGCGGCATACTGGGCAACGTTGCCCGAACCGGACACCGCCACGCGGCGGCCGTCGATACGCTTGTCCTGGCGTTTGAGCATTTCTTCGGCGAAGTACACGCAACCATAGCCGGTGGCTTCCGGACGGATCAGGCTGCCGCCGTAGGTCATGCCTTTGCCGGTCAACACCGAGGTGAACTGGTTGGCCAGGCGTTTGTACTGGCCGAACATGAAGCCAATTTCGCGGGCACCCACACCGATGTCACCGGCCGGTACGTCGCAGTCGGCGCCAATGTGGCGGTACAGCTCGCTCATGAAGGCCTGGCAGAAGCGCATCACTTCAGCGTCGCTCTTGCCTTTAGGGTCGAAGTCCGAGCCGCCCTTGCCGCCGCCCATGGGCAGCGAGGTCAGGGAGTTCTTGAACACTTGCTCGAAGGCCAGGAACTTCAGCACGCTGAGGTTAACCGACGGGTGGAAACGCAGCCCGCCCTTGTACGGGCCAATGGCGCTGCTCATCTGGATGCGGTAACCGCGATTGACCTGCACCTTGCCCTGGTCATCGACCCAGGACACGCGGAACAGTACAGCGCGCTCGGGCTCGACCATGCGCTCGAGGATCCCGGATTGCAGGTAGTGAGGGTTGGCTTCAAGGAATGGCCACAGGGTGCGCAACACCTCTTCCACCGCCTGGTGGAATTCCGGTTGGCCAGGGTCACGCTGTTGCAGGCGTGCAAGGAAATTGTCGACAGATTCGATCATGGTAGACATCTCACCGAAGGTTTTGGACTTATTGGTTTTTTCAGGAATGTACCAAGAAGCAATCGCACCGGAATAGGGCGAGATGTCGTTTTTTTGAAATTATTTGGTGCGTTTTATATAAATGTATACAAAATAACCGCCCAGCACCCTGCTTCTGCCTGTGCGGCGGGCACAAAAATGGGGCCACCATGGGCCCCATTCCTGTGCATCAAAAAACCGGCTTACTGAGCCAGCTTCTTGTGCCGTACACGGTGCGGCTGGGCAGCGGCATCGCCCAGGCGCTTCTTGCGGTCAGCTTCGTACTCGGTGTAGTTACCTTCGAAGAACACCACGTTCGAGTCGTCTTCGTACGCCAGGATGTGGGTAGCCACACGGTCCAGGAACCAACGGTCGTGGGAAATCACGATCGCGGCGCCCGGGAAGTCCAGCAGGGCCTCTTCCAGCGAACGCAGGGTTTCGACGTCGAGGTCGTTGGACGGTTCGTCGAGCAGCAGGACGTTACCGCCCTCCTTCAGGGTCAGCGCCAGGTGCAGGCGGCCACGCTCACCACCGGACAGGTCCTTGACGAATTTTTGCTGGTCGCCACCTTTGAAGTTGAAGCGGCCAACGTAGGTACGCGAAGGGATCTCGTAGTTGCCGATGCGGATCTGGTCGGAGCCGTCGGAGATCTGCTGGAACACGGTCTTGGCGCCGTCCAGGTCCTCGCGGCTCTGGTCCACACAGGCCAGTTGCACGGTTTCACCGATCTCGATGCTGCCCGAGTCTGGCTGCTCCTTGCCCATCAGCATGCGGAACAGCGTCGACTTACCGGCACCGTTACCACCGATCACGCCGACGATGGCACCCTTGGGCATGGCGAACGACAGGTTGTCGATCAGCACGCGGTCGCCGTAGCCCTTGGTGACGTTCTTGAACTCGATGACCTTGTCACCCAGGCGCGGACCGGCCGGGATGTAGATCTCGTTGGTTTCGCTGCGTTTCTGGAATTCCTGCGACTGCATTTCTTCGAAGCGCTGCAGACGGGCCTTGGACTTGGACTGGCGGGCCTTGGCGCCTTTGCGCACCCACTCCAGTTCCTCTTTCATGGCCTTCTCGTGGGCGCTCTGCTGCTTGGATTCCTGCGCCAGACGGTCCGACTTGGCTTCCAGCCAGCCCGAGTAGTTGCCTTCGTACGGGATACCGGCGCCGCGGTCCAGTTCCAGGATCCAGCCGGCGACGTTGTCGAGGAAATAACGGTCGTGGGTAATGGCTACCACGGTGCCAGGGAAGTCGTGCAGGAAGCGCTCAAGCCAGGCCACCGAGTCGGCGTCCAGGTGGTTGGTTGGTTCGTCGAGCAGCAGCATGTCGGGGGCCGACAGCAGCAGGCGGCACAGGGCCACACGGCGCTTCTCACCACCAGACAGGTGTTCGATGCGCGCATCCCAGGCCGGCAGGCGCAGGGCATCGGCGGCGACGTCCAGTTGGCGCTCCAGGTTGTGACCGTCGGCGGCCTGCAGGATGGCTTCCAGCTTGGCCTGCTCGGCGGCCAGCTTGTCGAAGTCGGCATCCGGGTCGGCGTAGGCGGCGTAGACCTCGTCCAGGCGCGCCTGGGCGTCCTTGATCACGCTGACCGCTTCCTCGACCACTTCACGCACGGTCTTGGTCGGGTCCAGTTGCGGTTCCTGGGGCAGGTAACCCACGTTGATGTCGGGCATCGGACGGGCTTCGCCGTCGAATTCCTTGTCGACGCCCGCCATGATCCGCAGCAGGGTCGATTTACCGGCGCCGTTCAGGCCGAGCACGCCAATCTTGGCGCCCGGGAAGAACGACAGGGAAATGTTCTTGAGAATTTCCCGCTTCGGCGGCACGACCTTGCTCAGCCGATGCATGGTGTAGACGTATTGAGCCAAAACCAAGCCCTCTAATCAGATAGGTAAAGACATCGACGATCGCCCCGGCAGCATGGCCTGGGGGATGTGTTGGGTGTCATTGAACAAAGTCGACCATTCTACGCCAACGCGCAGCGTTGCATAGGAGGGACCGCCAGTGGGGGGTGGGATCGGTGTGATCCTTGGGGGGGTCTATTGCCTGTTCCGGCCTCTTCGCGGCTAAAGCCGCTCCCACAGGAATATCACTGCCTTCAAGGGCAATACAGCACCTGTGGGAGCGGCTTTAGCCGCGAAAGGGCCGCCGCAGTGGCCGAAGAGGGCTCAGACGTGACGCTGCTTGGCCTTGCCACGCGGCAAACGGCAACGGTCGCTCTGCTCAGCCAGGCGAGAGGCCCAGGCGGACTTCACGCTGAAGCCTGCGCTGAGGGTAGGCTGCTGCTCGGCGCCCTTGGCCACATTAGCCGGCTTGGCGGCCGCAGGCGCCGTACTGACAACCTTGCCAGCAGGCTTGGCCGCAGCCACGGCAACGGCCGGCGCAGCTGCCGCCTTGGCGGTCTTGCGCAGTTCAGCCAGCGATGGGGCCTTGCTCTTGGCGGTGGCAGCCGCGTCTGGTTTGACCAGCGAACGCTGGCACGATTTGCAGGATACGTCCTCGGTCACGGCAGTGCTGACAAGGGTCTGACTGCTGCGCCCACAGGCGGAATCGAGGCCATTGGAGGAAAAGTGAGTAACCAAAACCGAACATCTCCGATGCGTTGTCATGTGAAGCGGGCGCTATTCTCGCACAGGTTGCAGGGGCTTGCCGAACCACCGGGCAGGCACCATCGGTCAACATGGCTGGCACTTTGCCATAATCCTAGGCATGCTAGCCGGTTTCGGGTGTCCGGCCTTATAGTGCGCCACCGCGTCGCAACAACCAGGCACCGGCATACACCGTGCATGATCCTTCCCTGCCATCGCCAGCCCAATCGCAGGATCAACGCTTGACCAACCTTACTCATCCGTCGTCATTGCGTACCGCGCAACAAGCGCCCGCCGTTACCCTGCGCGGGTCGATCAAGGGTGCGCTGGCACTGTTGGCCCTGATTCTGCTGGGCCTGCTGCTGTGGCAACTATTCGCCCAGTTCAACCATACCCAGGCCGACCTGCGCAAACAGAGCCTGGACGCCACCGCGGAACTGGCCGACCACCTGAGCCTGAACATGGCGTTCAAGGCGCAGCAGGCAGTGAATGTGGTGCAGCCCTATGTCAATGCACCGACACCCGCTGCCCTGCCGAGCCTGGTGGACACCCTGCGCGAGCGCCTGCCTGCCTTGCAAAGCGTGGCCTGGCTGGACAGTGCCGGGCAACTGCGCGTCGACAGCCTGGCCGGCAGCCCGGACCGCCAGTTGCTTGACGAACTGCTAACACTGAACCAGGGGCGCCCGTACTTCTTCACCAATTCGGCCGACAACCGCACCCTGTATCTGTTGCTGCGCCAGGCCGCCGAACAGGACCGTGGCTACTGGTTGCTGCGCCTTTCACCGGACTACTACCGCGAGCTCACCCTCCACCTCGATGGTGGCGGCCACCCGCTGTGGCTGCTGGAGAACAGCCGCAGTGGCGAGGTGCTGCAGAGCCACGCCCCAACCGATACCAGCAACGCGCCGCTGCAAAGCGTGATGCTGGCCTTCATCGACAACAGTACCTGGCAGTTGCGCGGCCTGTTCGACGCCGAGCTGGCCCAGCAAAAGTTATTGCCGGCGCTGATCGGCAAATGCCTGCTGGTGCTGTTTTGCGCCCTGCTGCCGGTGCTGGCGCTGATCAACATGCGCCGCCGCCAGCGCGCGCTGCAGGAAGACCGCCGGCGCTATCAGGAAATTTTCGAAGGCACCGGCGTGGCCCTGTGCGTGCTCGATTTGTCCAGCCTGCCCAGCCAGCTCGACCGCTACCACCTGCGCAACCGCGCTGCGCTCAAGCACAGCCTGGCGCTGGACCCGAACCTGCGCCGCTCGCTACTGCTGGAGCTGAAGATCACCGAGGTCAACCAGGTGGCGCGCCAACTGCTGAACATCGAGTGCCACGAAGGCGCATGGCAGCGGCTGATCGACGGCACCGGCGATGGCCGCGACAGCGTCGGCATGCAGCTGATCGACGCACTGATCGAGCAACGCCAGCTGCTTGAGCTGGAAGTGCGCCTGCCGGCACCGCTGGGCGGCGAACTGCACCTGTGGTTGATGGCGCGCCTGCCGCAGCAGCGCCGCGACTACCAGGCAGTGATCCTCAGCATCAGCGACATCACCAGCCGCAAACAGGTCGAGCTGTCGCTGCTGGAGCGCGAAGGCTTCTGGTCGGACGTGGTGCGCACCGTACCCGACCAGTTGTACGTGCAGGATGTGCTGAGCCAGCGGATGATCTTCAGCAACCGCCACCTCGGCCAGACCCTGGGCTACGACCGTACCGAGCTGGCACAGATGGGCGACCGCTTCTGGGAACTGCTGCTGCACCCCGAGGATGCCGCGCACTACCAGGCCCTGCGCCAGCAACAGCGCGACAGCGGCCATGACCAACCGCTGCACTGCCAGTTGCGCTTCCGCCACCGCGACGGCGGCTGGCGCTGCTACGACATTCGCGAGCAGGTGCTGACCCGCGATGCCGAAGGCCTGGTGACGCGCATCATCGGCGTGGGCAAGGATGTGACCGTGCAGATCGAGGCCAGCCAGTCGCTACGTGACAGCGAGCAGCGCTACCGCATGCTCGCCGAAAGCATCAGCGACGTGATCTTCTCCACCGACAGCCTGCTCAAGCTCAACTATGTCAGCCCCTCGGTACAGAGCGTGCTGGGCTACCAGGCCGACTGGATATTCGCCAACGGCTGGCAGTCGATCATCGCCAACCCGGCCCAGCTCACCGGCATCTACAGCCTGATGGAGCGCGTCAGCAAAGCCATGGGCGACCCATCGCAACTGGCGCAACTGCGCAGCCAGCTACCGACCCAGCTGTTCCTGTTCGACTGCCTGCGTGCCGATGGCCGCAAGATCCCCATCGAGCTGCGTCTGGTGCTGGTGTGGGACGATGACCAGCGCTTTGAGGGCGTGCTTGGGGTGGGCCGCGACATCAGCCAGCAACGCCGTGCCGAAAAAGACCTACGCATGGCCGCAACGGTATTCGAACACTCCACGTCGGCGATCCTCATCACCGACCCGGCCGGCTACATCGTCCAGGCCAACGAGGCGTTCAGCCGCGTCAGTGGGTACGCCGTCAGTGAAGTGCTCGACCAGTTGCCGGGCATGCTCACCGTCGACGAACAGCAGGAGGGCCACCTGCGCTATGTGGTCAAGCAACTGCACCAGCGCGGCAGTTGGGAAGGCGAGGTGTGGCTCAAGCGCCGTGACGGCGACCACTACCCGGCCTGGGTGGGCATCACGGCGGTACTGGACGACGAAGGCGACCTGGCCAGCTACGTGTGCTTCTTCACCGACATCAGCGAGCGCAAAGCCAGCGAACAGCGCATCCACCGCCTGGCCTACTACGACGCCCTCACCCACCTGCCCAACCGCACGCTGTTCCAGGACCGTTTGTACAACGCCCTGCAACAGGCCGAGCGGCAGAAGGCCTGGGTGGTGCTGATGTTCCTCGACCTCGACCGTTTCAAGCCGATCAACGACTCCCTCGGCCATGCCGCCGGCGACCGCATGCTCAAGGACATGGCCCTGCGCCTGCTGGCCTGCGTGGATGACGACGACACCGTGGCACGCATGGGCGGCGACGAGTTCACCCTGCTGCTGCAACCGCGCCCCACCCGCGAGATGGCCCTGAACCGCGCCATCCATGTGGCCGAGAACATTCTCGGCAGCCTGGTGCGGCCGTTTGTGCTGGAAAACCGTGAATTCTTCGTCACGGCCAGTATCGGCATCGCCCTCAGCCCGCAGGATGGCAGCGAGCTGAGCCAGTTGATGAAAAACGCCGACACCGCCATGTACCACGCCAAGGAACGCGGCAAGAACAACTTCCAGTTCTACCAGGCCGAAATGAACGCCAGCGCACTGGAGCGCCTGGAGCTGGAAAGCGACTTGCGCCATGCCATGGAGCAGAACGAGTTCATCCTGTACTACCAGCCGCAGTTCAGCGGCGACGGCAAGCGCCTGACGGGCGCCGAGGCCCTGCTGCGCTGGCGCCACCCAACCCGTGGTCTGGTGCCACCGGGCGACTTTATCCCGGTGATCGAAGAACTGGGCCTGGTGGTGGACGTGGGTGACTGGGTGCTGCGCGAGGCCAGCCGCCAGCTCAAGGCCTGGCACAAGGCCAAGGTGCGGGTACCCAAGGTGTCGGTGAACATATCGGCGCGGCAGTTCTCCGACGGGCAACTGGGCACGCGGATTGCCAATATCCTCGAAGAAAGCGGCCTGCCACCGGCATGCCTGGAGCTGGAGCTGACCGAAAGTATCCTGATGCGCGAAGTGAACGAGGCGCTGCAGATTCTTGCCAGCCTGAAAAACCTCGGCCTGAGCATTGCGGTGGACGACTTCGGCACGGGTTACTCGTCGCTCAACTACCTCAAGCAGTTCCCCATCGACGTACTGAAGATCGACCGCACCTTCGTCGACGGCCTGCCCGAAGGCGAGCAGGACGCGCAGATCGCCCGGGCGATCATCGCCATGGCCCACAGCCTCAACCTGGCGGTAATCGCCGAGGGCGTGGAAACCCACGAACAGCTGGAGTTCCTGCGCGAGCATGGCTGCGACGAGGTGCAGGGCTACCTGTTTGGGCGGCCGATGCCGGCGCATCAGTTCGAAGCGCAGTTCTCCAACGAGACCCTGTTCATGTTCCATTGATGTGCCAGCGATGGGGCGCGCGGCGCCCCTGAAAATGGACCTTAGAGTCAACTCATGGATCTACGCAGCCCAGACACGGCGCGGGATGCAACATGAGCCCCATTGGTCCGCGACTTGATGCCACTTCATATGCCAGCCGCGAATCAATCGGTTAGAATGCCCACCCAAATTACCCCGATCCTTGAGGACCGCCATGTTCAGCCGTGATTTGACCATTGCCAAGTACGACGCCGAGCTCTTCGAAGCCATGCAGCAAGAAGCCCTGCGCCAGGAAGAGCATATCGAGCTGATCGCTTCGGAAAACTACACCAGCCCGGCCGTCATGGAAGCTCAGGGCTCGGTCCTGACCAACAAGTACGCCGAAGGCTACCCAGGCAAGCGCTACTACGGTGGTTGCGAGTACGTCGACATCGTCGAGCAACTGGCCATCGACCGTGCCAAGGAGCTGTTCGGCGCCGACTACGCCAACGTCCAGCCGCACGCTGGCTCCCAGGCCAACGCTGCCGTCTACCTGGCCCTGCTGTCGGCCGGTGACACCATCCTGGGCATGAGCCTGGCCCACGGTGGTCACCTGACCCACGGTGCTTCGGTAAGCTCGTCGGGCAAGCTGTACAACGCCATCCAGTACGGCATCGACGGCAACGGCCTGATCGACTACGACGAAGTCGAGCGCCTGGCTGTCGAGCACAAGCCAAAGATGATCGTTGCCGGCTTCTCGGCCTACTCGCAGGTTCTGGACTTCGCCCGCTTCCGCGCCATCGCCGACAAGGTCGGTGCCTACCTGTTCGTCGACATGGCCCACGTTGCCGGCCTGGTTGCCGCTGGCGTGTACCCGAACCCGGTGCCGTTCGCCGACGTGGTCACCACCACCACCCACAAGACCCTGCGCGGCCCACGCGGCGGCCTGATCCTGGCCCGTGCCAACGCCGACATCGAGAAGAAGCTGAACTCCGCTGTGTTCCCGGGCGCCCAAGGCGGCCCGCTGGAGCACGTCATCGCCGCCAAGGCCATCTGCTTCAAAGAAGCCCTGCAACCTGAGTTCAAGGCTTACCAGCAGCAAGTCGTGAAGAACGCCCAGGCCATGGCCAGCGTGTTCATCGAGCGTGGTTTCGACGTGGTTTCCGGTGGCACCCAGAACCACCTGTTCCTGCTGTCGCTGATCAAGCAGGAAATTTCCGGTAAGGACGCTGACGCTGCCCTGGGCAAAGCCTTCATCACCGTGAACAAGAACTCGGTCCCGAACGACCCACGTTCGCCGTTCGTCACCTCGGGCCTGCGTTTCGGCACCCCAGCCGTTACCACCCGTGGTTTCAAGGAAGCCGAGTGCAAGGAACTGGCTGGCTGGATCTGCGACATCCTGGCTGACCTGAACAACGAAGCGGTGATCGACGCCGTACGTGAGAAGGTCAAGGCCATCTGCAAGAAGCTGCCGGTTTACGGCAACTGATTGGCGCCAGCCTGAAGTGAAAAAGCCCGGCCCAGTGCCGGGCTTTTTCGTTTTTCATGAACCAGATTCGCTGACCTGTCGCGGTCCCTGTGGGAGCGGGTTTACCCGCGAAGAAGGCAACGAGGTGAATGGCACCGGCTACGCCGGTGTTCGCGGGTAAACCCGCTCCCACAGGTAATATGCTTGCCTTCAGTACTTGGGCCCAGTCCAAGCTGATTCCCCATTACCAACCACAGGCCACACCTTGACCAGAGAACAACTCGAGACCCACCAGATCCCGATCTACTTCGCTGCCGTGCTCGCCGCCGTTGCCTTCGGCTTGGTGGCCACTGACAGCGCGCGGTATCTGGAAGCCGTGGTCACCCCGGCCATTGCCGTGCTGATGTACGCGATGTTTCTGCAAATCCCTTTCCTCGACCTGCGCCAAGGCCTGGGTAATCGCCGTTTCATGGGCGCCCTGCTGCTCGCCAACTTCATTCTTGTGCCGCTGTTGGTCTGGGCGATCACTCGCGGGTTGGTCGAGCACCCGGCGATTCTCGTCGGTGCCTTGCTGGTGCTGCTCACGCCCTGCATCGACTATGTGGTGGTGTTCACCCACATCGGCAAAGGCGACTCGCGCCTGACCCTGGCCGCCACCCCGGTGCTGTTGCTGGTACAGCTGGCAATGCTGCCGATCTACCTGGCCCTGATGCTGGGGGCCAACAACAACGTGGTGATTTCCATCACCCCGTTCGTGGAAGCCTTCGTGCTGCTGATCGTGCTGCCCATGCTGCTGGCCGTGCTCACCAGCCTAGGTGCCCGCCGTTCACGCACCGTCGCAACCTGGAACGACGCCTGGGCGTGGTTGCCCGTTCCGGCGATGGCCTTGGTGCTGGTGGTAGTGATCGCGTCGCAGATAGCCGTGGTGCTGCGTGATTTCGACCGTTTGCTGCCGGTGATTCCGGTGTACGTCGGCTTCATGCTGCTGGCGCCTGTGCTCGGGTTCGTCTGCGCGCGGCTGCTGCGCCTGCCGGCCACCGAAGCACGCTCGGTAACCTTCAGCGCCGCCACACGCAATTCGTTGGTCGTATTGCCGCTAGCGTTGGCGCTGCCGGAAGACATACGCGGGTTGGCGGCAGCGGCGGTGATCACCCAAACGCTGGTGGAGCTGGTGAGTGAGCTGGCTTATGTGCGAATGGTGCCTCGGTTGGTGCGTTGACACCGGCACCCGCAATACCAGCGATGGGCCGCAAAGCGGCCCCTTGGGTAATCACCAGTTATACGTCACCGTCCCGTAAACCGTGCGCTGCTGCCCATACTGGCAGCCCATATCGCTGAAACAGCCGGCCACATACTCCTTGTCGAACAGGTTGCTGGCATTGAGCGCCAGCTCCACGCCTTTGAGCGAAGCGTCCAGCTTGCCCAACTCGTAGCTGACCATCGCATCCACCAGCACGTAGCTGTCGACCTTGAAGCTGTTCTGCGCATCGCCGAAGGTGCTACCCACATAACGGGTGCCAGCGCCCAGCCGCAGCCCGTTCAGCGATCCACCTTGCAACTGGTAGTCCGCCCACAGCGAGGCCATGTGCTCCGGCGTACGGAACGGCGTATTGCCCTGGGTGCCGCGCTCGGACTGTGTAACTTCGACATCGTTCCAGGTGTAGCTGCCAATCAGGTTGAATCCCGGCGCCAGCTCGGTTCTGGCCTCCAGCTCGACACCGCGTGAGCGTACTTCGCCTTCCTGGCGGCTGAAGCCGTTGATGGTCTCGGTGACGTTCTGCTTGGTCAGCTCGAACACCGCGATGGTGTACAGGCTGTTGCTGCCCGGTGGCTCGTATTTCAGGCCCAGCTCGTACTGTTTGCCGGTTTCCGGGTCGAGCTGGGTGCCATCGGCGGTAGTGCCCATCACCGGCAGGAACGACTCGCTGTAGCTGACGTACGGCGCCAGGCCATTGTCGAACAGGTAGACCAACCCGGCACGGCCGCTGAATTTCTCGTCCTTCTGAGTTTGCGGGGCGCGATCGTCCTTCTGGTTGACCGCCCAGTCGTAGCGCCCGCCCAGCAGCAACACCCAGTTGTCGATACGCAGCTGGTCCTGCAGGTACACGCCGGTCTGGGACAGCTTCTGCTCATAGCTGGCAAAGCTGAACGGCACTGTGCTCAGCGGCTGACCGTACACCGGCTGGAACGGGTCGAAGCTTTGCAGGATGAAGTCCAGTGACTGCTGCTGGTCGAACTTGCCGTTGTTGTAGTCCACCCCACTCAGCAAAGTGTGCTCCACCGGCCCGGTCGCGAAGTCGGCCTGAACATGGGTGTCCACCGTAAACAAACGGCCATCGCCCTTGCGCTGGTCGCTGTAACGCGAATACTGCCCACCGCCGACTGGGCCGAACAAGGCGATTTCGCTGCTGGCCTGGCGGTAGTTGCTGTAGCGCACATTCTGGCGCAGGGTCCAGGTTTCATCGAAGTGATGTTCGAACACATAGCCCAACGAGGTCTTTTCGTTGGTCATGAAGTCGTAGGCGCTGTCGCCCACGTAGGTGTCACGGTCCAGCCGGCCACGCGCATCGCGGAACACGGTGCCGCTGGCGGGAAGCGAGTTGGCGAAGTTACCAGTCTGACGCTGATACTCACCCAGCAGGGTGAACTCGGTATTGGCACTGGGCCGATAGCTGAGCGCCGGGGCGATGTACTGCCGGCGGTTGGTGATGTGATCGGTCTGGGCATCGGTTTCGCGGAACAGGCCGGTCAGGCGATAACTCCAGATGCCTTCGTCATCCAGCGCATCACCCAGGTCGAAGGCGCCTTGCTGATAGTTCAGGTTGCCGGCCTGCAACTGCACTTCGTGCAAGGGCTGCTGGGTGGGGCGCTTGCTCACCAGGTTGATCTGCCCGCCTGGGTCCGAGGCGCCGTACAACACCGAGCTGGCACCACGCAGTACCTCGATGCGCTCCAGGCCATACGGTTCTGGCGCGTCCCAGCCGAGAAACTCCGGCAGGAAGGTACGGGTGCCATCGCGCAGCATGCGCCCGGTGCCCTGCTGGAAACCGCGGATGGACAACTGATCGACGACGAACTGCGGGCCAGCCAGTTCGGTGTTGACGCCTGGGGTGTAGCGCAGCGCCTGGGCCACGGTCTTGGGTTGCTGCGCCTCGATCTGCTCGCGGGTAATGACCGAGACCGAGGCTGGGGTCTCGATCAACGGGGTGTCGGTCTTGCTGCCGACCGAGGAGCGCTTGGCCACGTAGCCATCGTCCGGGCTGACGGAGCTGTAGGCCTGGCCAACGATCGACGTGGCCCCAAGCTCCAGCGCGCCAGACGATTGCGCAGCGGGCTCCAAGGTGACGCTGGTGCTGCCGGTGGCGCGCCAGGTCAGGCCACTGCCCTGCAGTAGCTCGGACAGCGCCGCTTCCGGTTCATGCCGCCCAGTGACGCCTCGGCTGCTCTTGCCCTGCACCAAATTGCCATCGAAGATCACCTGCAGTCCGCCCTGCGCGGCCAGACGGTTGAGCGCACTGGCCAGGGGTTGCGGGGCGATGTCGAACTCACGCGGCTCGGCCAGGGCCAGCCCTGGGAGCAGCGCGCACAGCAAAGAAAACGACGTCATCGACGCCCTGCGAAATTGCCCTCGGTCCATCACACTCCCCTTTCAAATACGAAGCATTCGTTTTTGAGAAGGGATGACGGATGACTGTGACAGACCCGTAAAAATAATTGTCGATGCAGGCTAACCCGTGCTCAGTCACGCGCCTCAAACACCAGCAGAAAATCCGAGTACCGATGAATGCTCAGGGGGAACGCCTGCTCAAGGGTCGCCAAGCCTTCATCCAGCCGGTCCAGCTGGAAGGTGCCACTGACCTTGAGCCCACGCAATTGCTCATCGCCAATCAGCAACCACCCCGGCCGATACCGTTCCAGAGCCTTCAGCACCTGCGCCAGCGGCGCCTGCTCAAACACCAGCCGCCCCTGCTGCCAGGCCAGTGCACTGTCCACATCCAGCCCGTGCTTGCCGCCCAACCGCCCAGCCTCTCGCCCCACCGCTTCACCGGCAGAAAGCTCGACCCGGTCGGCGGTATCACTGACTGCCACCCGCCCACGCTTGACCACCACCCCCACCGACGCGCCCTCACGGCTCACTGCATACACAGTACCCAACGCCGTAGCCTGCACCGCCCCTGCCTGCACGGTGAACGGCCGTGCCGGGTCATGCGCCACCTCGAACACCGCCTCGCCCTTGCGCAAGGTGATACGCCGCGCCCGGTCATTCATCTCAACGTCCACAGCCGACTCGGCATCCAGGCTGATACGCGAGCCATCACTCAACGTGACAACCCGGCGCTCCCCTACCCCGGTCCGATAATCCGCGCCCCATTGCCCATGCCAGGCCAACGCCACGCCGACGGCCAACACCAGCACCGCCGCACTGGCCAACGACCATTGCCGCGCCGGCGCACGCCGCCGCGCAGGGGCCTGAAGCTGCCCGCTCAACGCCCATAGCCGTCTTGCCTCGACAAACGCCTGCTGATGCTCCGGCGCCTGCGCGCACCAGGCCCGCGCCGCCTCCACGTCGCCAGGCCGCACATCTCCCGAAGTCAGACGCACCACCCAGGCCTGGGCAGCCCGGCGTACGTCAGGTGAGGGGTCGAGGGGAGCGGAAGGCTTGTGCATAACGGTCAACGTTGCAAACTCTGGCCCAGAAAGTCCAGCGCAATGGCCAACTGCTTCTCCACCGTGCTCACGGAAACGCCCAACTGCTCGGCCACCGCTTTGTGCGCCATACCCTCCAGGCGGCACAGCAGAAAAATCTCCTGGCAACGTGGCGGCAGGCGCTGCAACGCCTCGGCCATCAGCGCCAGCTCGCGCCGGGCGGCGACTTCGGCAAATGGCTCGGGGCTTTCGCCGGTGACTTCGTACAGGTACGCCATACCTTCGTCATGCTGCCCCCGCGTGCCACGGCTGCGGGTGTGGTCGATGACCAGGTTGCGGGCAATGCGAAACAGCAGGCTGCGCAGGTTCAGCACCGGGGCCCGGGGTGGTTGGCGCAGCATGCGCAGGTAGGTTTCCTGCACCAGGTCGGCGGCGGTGTCGGTGTTGCGCAACTGGCGGTACAGGAACGCGCGCAACTCTCCGGCATGGGCCTTGAAAGCCAGTTCCAGCTCTTCGGTCTTCATGCGTGGGGGCGACCCGGGAGGGGGAAGAAGGCGCTGACTTTAACGATAAGGGTTTTCATTTACAACGGGCGCCTTGCACGCCGCATCCTGGGCATTGCCGAGCTTGCGCTGCAGCCACTGGCGAATCCAGCCGTGATGGAAACGGTAGAGTGCCGCCAGTTCGAGGCCTGGGGCTGTAGCACTGGGAACGGGCAATTGGAGCGCGGAACGTCGGCGGCGTTGGTCATGGGTGGCGCTTGGTCTAGAAACCGAGCGCCACCTGCGCGGCGCGTGATCTGCCCCTCGCTTACAAAGCCTTCATCTCATCAATATCCCGCGCCACCTGATCCGCAGACTGGTCGAACATCGCCTGTTCCTGCGCATCCAGCGGCAACTCGATCACCCGCGCAAGCCCCTCGTCTGCGAGTACACAGGGCACACCCATGGCAATATCCTTGCGCCCATATTCACCCTGCAGAATCGCCACAGCCGGCAAAATGCGGTTTCGCCCATTGGCGATGGCATCCACCATCTGTGCAATCGCCACGCCCGGTGCATCGCAGGCGCTGCCCATCTTCTTCAAGCCCAGAATCTCGCCGCCGCCTTTGCGAGTTCGCTCGACAATCTGCTCGATCTGCTCGCTGGAGAGAAAATGCGACAGCGGCACCGAGCCGATCTGGCAGTAGCGCATCAGCGGCACCATGCTGTCGCCATGCCCCCCCAGCACCAGCGCCGTGATGTCCTTGGCAGAAAAGCCGGTTTGCTCGGCGATGATACACTTCATGCGTGCGGTATCCAGCACGCCCGCCTGCCCAAACACCTTGTCGCGCCCCAGCCCGCTGACGCTCCAGGCGCGATAGGTCAGCACGTCGACCGGGTTGGACACCACCAATACCGTCGCTGCCGGGGCATGGTGTTTGATGTCCGTCATGATGCCATCCAGTATCGGCAGGTTGATGCTCAGCACATCCTGACGTGACTGGCCGGGCTTGCGCGGTACGCCCGCCGTAATCACCACCAGGTCGGAACCGTCCAGCATTTCGGCCTTGGCCCCGCCGTAGACTCGGGTATCCGAGCCAGACTCCACGGCGGCCTGCCACACGTCCAGCGCTTTGCCCTGCGCCAGCTCGCCCTGCACATCCATCAACACCAGCTCACGGCACAACTCATCCCGGGCAATGATCTGCGCCGCGGCCTCGCCGACCAGGCCGGCACCTACGATTGTCAATTTGTTCACCAGACACCTCCCAGCGGCGCGCGCCACCAGGAACACGCCTGCGTATAGAAAGAAGTATTGCCCGCTGGGGCCAAAAGGCCACCCGAAGGCGATACCTGGCCATCAGAGCCAACCCGCATCGGCACGCCCGCCAAGACCCGACTGCCTGCTCTTGACAGTCTCCCGCCGCAACGCGAATACTTTGAGAGGATTCATATAGATGACCAAATAACAAGGTGAATCACCCCATGAATGCTCTGCCCTGCAATGCTTTTTCGCCCGGTGCTGCCCCTGCGTGCACCCGCCTCGGATTCACCCCTTCAGCTAAAGCGCCCGCCCAACCGAGACTGCCTGAATGACCCCCTTGGATATACAGCTGTTACTGACCGCGCTGGTCAGTGTCCTGGTGCTGGTGGCACTCATCGTGTCGCGCCTGAAGATGCACCCGCTGCTGGCCTTGCTGGTGGTGTCCATTGGGGTGGGCTTCGCTACCCGCATGGAGCCAGGCAGCATCGTCTCCCACTTGCTTACCGGCGCTGGAAAAACCCTGGGGGCCGTCGGGGTGGTGATTGCCCTTGGCGCGATGCTCGGCAAAATTCTGGCTGACGCTGGCGTCAACGAGCAGGTCGCTGATGTCATCCTCAAGCGCACCTCGGACCGCATGATTCCGTGGGCCATGATGTTGGTTGCCTTCGTCATTGGCATCCCCATGTTTTTCGAAGTGGGCCTGGTGATCATGCTGCCGCTGATTTTCAGCGTGGCGCGCAAGCTGGAAAGCAAGGCCCGCTTCAAGGGCTCTGCATACGTGTATGTAGGCGTGCCGGTGATTTCGGCGCTGGCTGCCATGCACGGCATGGTACCGCCGCACCCTGGCCCCCTGACCGCCATCGCGGTGCTCAAGACCTCGGTTGGGCCCACCATGCTTTACGGCTTCCTGGCGGCTATCCCGGCAATGATCCTGGGCGGCCCGCTGTATGGCATGTTCATTTCGCCGCGCATGAGCACTCGGCCTGATCAGGCTTTGCTGGACCAGTTCACCCTGGCTGAAAAAGCCGACGATCAACCCCGCCCCGGCGTAGCGATCGGCATGCTGGCCGCGTTGCTGCCGGCGATTCTGATGCTGGTGCATGCCGTCGCCGAGATGCTGCTACCCAAGGGCAACCCGTTGCTGGAGCTGGCCAGTTTCCTCGGCAACCCGCTGATCGCCATGTTGCTGGGCGTGCTGTTCGCCGGCGCCAGCCTGGTACTGGCGCGCGGCGGTGACGCCGAACACCTGCGCGATGCACTGGGCAAAAGCCTCAAGCCTATCGCCTCGATCATCATGATCATCGCCGGCGGCGGGGCTTTTCAGGAGATGCTGACCAGCGCCAAGGTGGGTGATGCCATTGTGCACCTGACTCAGCAATCGGCCTTCCCGCCCTTGATGCTGGGGTGGTTGATCGCGATGTTGCTTTCGGTGTCTACCGGCTCCGCCACGGTAGGTATCGTTGGGGCTGCCGGCTTGCTGGCACCGCTGGCAGGTGCTGACCCCAGCCTCAACCTGCCGTTGCTGGCCTTGTCCATCGGCTGTGGCTCGCTGTTCTTCAACTATGCGAACCATGCAGGGTTCTGGATGGTGAAAGAGTCCTTTGGGATGACCATGGGCGAAGCCACCAAGACCATCTCGGTGGTGCAGTCCATCGTGGCGGTGGTCGGGTTGATTGTGGTGCTGGTCTTGAATGCGGCAATTACTGTGAATTGATCCCGGGGCATTGCTCAAGCTGCACGACCCATCGCCAGAAGGTTGTGCAGCCGATTCCGGCAAAGGCAGTTTCCAAATTTCCTCTTCCCCCCTACAATTGCAACTGATTCTTATCTGCGGCCAATTGACGGGAAGAGGAACGTGCCCACTGATGCCCCGTTGCAACCCCTCGACAGCCTTTATCGCGACCACCACGGCTGGCTGCAAGGTTGGCTGCGTCTGCGCCTTGGTGATCGAGAACGGGCTGCGGATATTGCCCAGGACACTTTCCTGCGCCTGCTGGTAACGCGACGCCTGCCAGAGCAGAACGACGGCCGCCGTTTCCTGGCCCAGATCGCCCGCAACCTGGTCATAGACCAATGGCGCCGCCAACGGATCAAGCACGCTTACCTGGAGAGCCTGGCCGCCCTCCCCGAACCAGAAAGCCCGTCGCTGGAAACCCGCGCCATCGTGATCGAAACCCTGATGCAGATCGACGCCATGCTCGACAGCATGCCGGCGAAGGTGCGCGAGGCGTTCCTGCTGTCGCAGTTTGAAGGGCTGACCTATAGCCAAATCGCCGAACGCCTCGAAGTCAGTGTCAGCTCGGTACAAAAGTACATGCTGCGCGCCATCACCGCCTGCTATCAGGTGCTGTACGCCGAATGAAAACTTCCAACGAAACGCCCATCGCCGCAACCATCGTCGAACAGGCCAGCCATTGGTTAATGCTGCAATGGAGCGGCGAGCTGGACAAGGCACAGCAGCGTCGCTTTGCTGAGTGGCGAAATGCGGACCCGGAACATGCCCGTGCGTGGCAGCGCCTGGAGCACCTGCAACATACCCTGAGCGGTGTGTCAGCGGATACCGCGCTGGCCGTGCTACGGGAGCAGCCTGACGCGCGCCGTCGACAGACGCTGAAACTGCTCAGCGCCCTGCTTTTGGCTGGCGGCAGCGGTTACATCGTCCAATCGCAATTGCCCTGGCGCGAGGCCATGGCAGATCTGCGCAGCGGCACGGGTGAGCGCCTGCAGCGCACGTTGGCCGATGGCAGCCGGCTTGGCTTGAACAGCGGTAGCGCGGTTGATATCCAGTTCAGCGCAAGCGAGCGCCGCATTCGCCTGCTCGCTGGGGAGTTGCTGCTCGACAGCGGCCATGACCCCGCGCAACGCCCACTGATCGTGGACACCGTAGCCGGGGATGTCCTGGCACTCGGCACGCGCTTTTCCGTGTACCAACATGACGATAAATGCCAGGTCGACCTGTTTGAGGGCGAACTGGAACTGCACCCGCGTCAGGCTCGCGCCATACGCCTGCAAGCCGGACAAGGTTGCTGGTTTTCCACCACCCAGATCGGTGACATCGCACCCGCGAATCTCAACGCCATCGCCTGGCACGAAGGTCGGCTGATCGCCGAGCGCATGCCGCTCGGGCAGTTCACCGCAGAACTGGCTCGCCATCGGGCCGGTGTGCTGCGCTGCGACCCTGCCGTCGCCGCCCTGCCGCTAACCGGCGTTTTTCCGCTGGCAGACACCGACCGCGTACTTACAGCGCTAGAGCAATCCCTACCGGTAAAAGTACACCGCCTGACACGTTTTTGGACCACCATCAGTCCCGCATGACCAGCGTTACCCAAGTGCTGCAACGGCAATGAATGAAAAAAACGCTGCTGCCCGTTGTCGGTTTTACCGACTCGTCCGGGATACCTCTTGAATTTAACCAAGAAGCATTCTCAAGAGGAACAGTCAGAATGCCGTATCTGCCCACAACACCCCGTTCTCGATTGAGCCTTGCGGTTCGTCACACCCTGTTTGCCGGCTTGCTTTGCAGCAGCCCCCTTCTACTGGCGCTGCCCGCAACATCGGCTGGCGCCAGCGAGCAATCACGCAGTTACGCCATCCCCGCCGGCGGCCTGGATCAGGCGTTGAACCGCTTCGCGAGCGAGGCCGGCATCCTGCTTTCTGCCGACGCCCAGCTGACCGCCGGCAAGCGCAGCGCTGGGCTCAATGGCAGCTATGACATTGACGAGGGCCTGGCCCAGCTGCTGGCGGGTACTGGCCTTCGGGCACTCAATAGCGGTGGCAACTATACGGTGGAGGTCGTTGCCGACAGTGGTGGCGCCCTGGAGTTGAGTGCAACCAACATCATCAGCAACCAGCTGGGCACCGTCACCGAAGGCACGGGGTCCTACACGCCCGGCACCATCGCCACGGCCACCCGCCTGGTGCTGAAACCCAGGGAAACCCCGCAGTCGATCAGCGTGGTCACTCGTCAGCACATGGATGACTTTGCCCTCAACACTGTCGACGCAGTCATGCGCCACACCCCAGGTATTACCGTGTCGGCTTACGACACTGATCGCACCAACTACTATTCGCGCGGTTTCTCGATCAACAACTTCCAGTACGACGGCATCCCCTCCGCCGTGCGCAACGTCGCCTACTCGGCAGGCAACACCCTGAGCGACATGGCGATCTACGACCGTATCGAAGTGCTCAAGGGCGCATCCGGCCTACTCAGCGGCGCAGGCTCGCTGGGCGGCACCATCAACCTGGTACGCAAAAAGCCCACCGCCGACTTCCAGGGCCACGCCACCCTGGGTGCAGGCTCGTGGGACAACTACCGCAGCGAACTGGATGTCAGCGGCCCGCTGACCGAAACCGGCAACGTTCGCGGCCGGGCCGTGGCCGCCTATCAGGACAAGCATTCGTTCATCGACCGCTACTCGAGCCAGAACTCGGTGTTCTACGGCATCCTCGAGTTCGACCTGTCACCTGACACGCTGCTGACGGTAGGCGCCGACTACCAGGACAACGACCCCAAGGGTTCCACCTGGTCTGGCAGCTTCCCGCTGCTCAATTCCAAGGGCGAGCGCAACGACGCCAAGCGCTCGTTCAGCAACTCGACCGACTGGAGCAGCTGGCAGCAATACACCCGCACGGTGTTCGCCACCCTGGAACACGACCTGGGTGACGGCTGGGTGACCAAGCTGCAACTGGACCACAAGTACAACGGCTACGATGCGCAAATGGGCGCCATCCAATTCGACCAGCCGCAGCCCGACGGCAGCGCTGAAATCAACGCACAACGCTACAAGGGCGACACCACAAGCGACTCGGCTGACCTTTACGTGAGCGGCCCGTTCAGCATGCTCGGCCGCGAGCATGACCTGGTACTGGGCGGCTCCATCAGCAAGGCCCACTGGAGCGGCAAGGGTTACTGGGACGAAACCTTCTCGGTGCCGAACCGGGTGGACTACAACAACTGGCACGGCAACCTGCCCAAGCCCGACTGGGGTCCGGTGTCGCAGCGCACCGACGATGTCATCCGCCAGACCGGCGTGTACCTCACCACCCGCCTGAACGTGACCGACGACCTGAAAGTGCTGCTGGGTGGCCGCGTGGTCAACTACAGCCTGACCGGCCTGACCCCGACCTACACCGAGTCCGGGCGCTTCATTCCCTATGCCGGCGCCATCTACGACCTGAACGAAAATTTCTCGGTCTACGCCAGCTACACCGACGTGTTCATGCCCCAGGAAAACTACAACCGCGACCGCGACAACAAACTGATCGAGCCGGATGAAGGCGAAAACTACGAAATCGGCATCAAGAGCGAGTTTTTCGACGGCCGCCTGAACGCCAGCCTGGCCTACTTCGAGGTCAAGGAAAGCAACCGCTCGGTGCCGGATGACGCCTACAACAACCAGACCCCTACCCCGCCCAACTACGCGTTCAAGGGCAGCAAGGCGACCACCAAAGGCTACGAGCTGGAAGTGTCCGGCGAGCTGGCCCCGGGCTGGCAGGCGCAGGGCGGCTACACCCACAAGGTGGTGCGCGACAGCAACGACGTGAAGCTCTCCACCTTCGAGCCCGAAGACCAGCTAAGCCTCTACACCACCTACAAACTCACCGGTGACCTGGACAAGATCACCGTTGGCGGTGGTGCGCGTTGGCAGAACAAGGCCTGGCAGCAGATCTGGAACAGCCCCAAGGGCATGAACGAGGACGTTACGCAAGAATCCTACTGGGTGGTGGACCTGATGACCCGCTACCAGATCACCCCGAACCTGTCGGCGACCGTCAACCTCAACAACATCTTCGACAAGTATTACTACACCAACGTCGGCTTCTATAACTCGGCCATCTACGGCGAACCGCGCAACGTCATGGTCACTACTCGCTGGGACTTCTGAGGCCAGCGCGGGCCAGGGGCCTGGCCATCACCCAGGCTATCGCGTCACCCGGTAAGAGCAGCCTTGTGCTGCTCCTACAGGTTCCGTGCTTACCGTGGCATCGCCCAGCAGCGGCCTTGCGCAGAACTCAAACACCCACACAATCGCTGTAGGCGCTGGCTTGCCTGCGATGGGCTGCGCAGCAGCCCCAGCCTCCCTCAAGGGCACAAGTCAGAAGTTGTACTTGATACCCGTCATGATGTTTCTTGGCGCACCGTACATACCGTGGTCGCCGGCATAGCTGAGGTACTCGCGGTCGAACACGTTGTTCAGGTTCACAGACGCACTCAGATGTTGGTTGAAGTCGTAGCGCGCCAAGAGGTTGGTGACGGCATAGCTGCCCTGAGTGAAGGTGTGCAGGTCGGCACCGGTTTTACTCTGCCAGTTCACACCGCCGCCAAGGGTGACCTTGTTCAAGATGCCCGGCAGGCGATAGCTGGTGAAGGTCTTCAGACTGTGGCGAGGCAGGGTAGTAACGATACGTTGGTCGTCAGCGTCGGTGCTGACTGCATAGGCATAACCGGCAGATGCCTGCCAGCCTTCAGCCAGTTCTCCATCCAGGGTGAATTCAGCGCCCTTGGTAGTGGTGCCCTGTTCTGACTTGTACGTGTTGCCGCCTGGGGTATCGATCCAGATCGCCAGGTTGTCCTGCTCGATCTTGAACAGCGCGACGCTGGAGTTCAGCTTGCCATCGAAGTGGCTGCCCTTGATACCAACTTCATAACCGGTGCCTTCCATCGGGTCCAGTGGTTTGTTGTTGATGTCGCGAACCCAGGACGACTGAGGGTTGAAGATTTTCGTGTAGCTGGCATACAGCGACCACGTATCGTTGACGTCATACACTACGCCGGCATACGGAATGTAGACGCCGGTCTCCGACTCTTTGGTCTTGGTTTTTTCTGCGTTGTAGGGTTTGTCCTCGATCTCACGATGCCAGTCGATCACGCGGCTACCCAGCAAGATACTGAGAGCGTCGGTGGCATGCAGGCGCGTGGCGAGATAAGCGGCGTATTGGGTTTCGTCGTTAGTGGATTTGCCAGTGACGTTGAATTCCGGTTTTACCGAGTTGCCGTTCCAGTTCAGCAGGTTGTCGATCGCCCCGGCCGGAGAGCCGGAATAGTCGTACTTCCAGCCGCCATAGCTTGGCACGTTCTCGTAGTAGTTGGACAAGGTCACACCGGCGATCAACTCGTGCTCGCGGCCCAACAGGCCGAACGGGCCGGTCAGGTAGGCATCGATGTTGTTCTGGCGCGGGATACCAGAGAAACGCACGGGCAACTGAGTGGTGCCGCTTCCGTCCGGGTTGAGGCCACCGTTTACGTAGTTGAAGACTTCATCGAACTTGTTTTCGGAGTGGGTCAGCTCGATCTTCCCGCTCCAACCATTGGCGAACTGCTGTTCGATCGACGTGAAAAAGCTGGTTTGTTCATGGTCGTTGTACGACCAGGTTTGAGCTGAATTGAGCGAGCGTTTGAGGTTGGTGCGAGAGCCGTCGGTGAAACGGGTCGGCAGGCCAGAGCGCATTGGGGAGTCAACGTCTGTGCGTTGGTAACTGAAGCCCATGGTCAGTAGGGTGTCTTCAGTCAGGTCAAACTCGGTAATGCCGTAGATCAGTTGCGAGTCCTGCTTGTAGCGGTCGACCCAGGACCGCTCGGTCTTGAAGTCGGCGACCACACGACCGCGTACGTTACCGGTTTCGGTCAGCGGGCCAGACACATCAAAGCCGGTACCGTAGCGGTCCCAATTACCGGCTTCGGCCCAGACGCTGGCCTGTGCCTCAGCGGTCGGACGCTTGCGGATCAGGTTGATCGTCGCTGAAGGGCTACCCAGGCCGCTGATCAAGCCGGTAGCACCGCGCACCACCTCCACACGGTCATACATGGCCATGCTCTGGGTGTAGTTGTCCATGCGCTTGACGGTGGGCACGCCGTCGATTTCAAAGTTCTGAATCTCGAAGCCCCGAGAGAAGTAACCGTCAGACTCGGCACCCAGTCCGTCGCGCAACACGATGACGCCCGGGGTGGCATCGAGGGTGTCACTGAGATTGGTCAGGCGCTGATCATCCAGGCGCTGGCGGGTCATGACGGTCAGCGACTGCGGGGTTTCTTTGGGGGTCAGGTTCAGGCGGGTCGAACTGCTGGATGAATAGGTGGTGTACAGCCCGGTACCTTCTGTCGTCGACCCGGGCGCTTTGCCCGAAATTGAAATGCTTTGAAGCTCCAGGGCGCTAGAAGCTGGCGCTCGTTGCAGGGTGTATCGCCCATCCGGCTGGCGAACCGCAATGAGTTGGCTGCCTGCGAGTAGCGCCTGTAAAGCACCGTCGACCGTGTAATCACCACTCAAACCAGGGCTGTTTTGCCCGGCAATCAAATCATTGGGAAACGACAGCAGCAAATGGGCTTGCTGGCCCAGTTGGTTGAGCGCAGTACCGAGTGACGCCGGGGGAATTTCGTAGTGTTGCACGCTGTTATCGGCAGCGGCCCACACGGGCGATGAAGTAGCGATCAGAACCGCCGCGGTGCAACCCAATGTGTTGGCGAGCGACCTGTAGTGCGACGAAATACTGCGGTGAGGCATGTGAAGTTCCCCCGATGATTTTTGATGTATGGCCTATGAGTCTCGCCAGAAATCAAAACGGCTCATCGAGGACGAAAAAACTTCAGACGTTCGCTGGCGAGGGACGCAAGTTGATCCACAGGCGAGTGAAACGCTGTACCTCCAATTGCAGCGTCTGGGCGACGGCATCGATGACTCGATCGCTGTCAGCCAGCGGGTAGGTGCCCCACACGCGCAGATTGGCCAAGGCGGCGTCGCACCCAAGATACCCATGACGATAGCGGCCAAGTTCGTCGAGGAAAGCCTGAAGCGGTTGGCCGTTGGCGACGATCATGCCTTCGGCCCAGGCGGGGCTGGATGCTTGCATTACACCCTGATCGAGCACCCCAAGCGGCCCGAAACGCGCCAGTTGCCCAGCTTGCAGGGCAGTCCAGGTGCCGGCCTGAGTCGGGGTCACTTGAAGCGAGCCACGATAGACCGCCAACTGGGTAGAGCCATTGTCGAGCTGCCGTATCGTGAAACGTGCCGAGGACGCTTGCGTGCGAACCTGAGCGGTATCGATGTATAGCGCCGGGTTCAAGGCAGCATCAATCAAGACCTCGCCGCTGAACAATCGAAGGTGCCAACGATGGCCCGTCGCACAAGCGTTTATCGCGCTATGGGTATTGAGTTCTAGCGACAGATCCGAGGCCAGCGCAACACGTCGCTGCTCGCCCACACCCGTGGTGTAATCGGCACTGAGGCGCGACACCATTTCGCTGTCTCGACTCATCCATGCACCGGCGCTTGCAGCCAGCAACAATGCCAACCCTTTTATCGCCCGACGCCTGCTCAGCTTTTCCTGGGAGGGAAGCAACAGCGCCCGCCGGGCAAGGTCTGGATCGCCTCGGGTGCGCAA